>JAGVUU010000001.1 GCA_019136105.1 Gammaproteobacteria bacterium | reverse complement strand
GACCGGCTGTACTTGAAGAAAGGGGGTAGTGATTAGGGGGTAGGGGGTAGTGAACGGCTGTAGCGTCAGGGCACGATCGACAGGAACAGGAACGCGGCGAAGATCACGATCTGCACAGCGCCCTGCATGATGTTGGTGCGGCCGTTGCCCAGCCCGATCGCGGCCACCAGCAGGCTCAGGGCGAGCAGCACCATGTCCTTCGCGGCAAGACCGAGAACCAGCGGCAGGTCGAGTGCGACCGCCGCCAGGACTACGGCCGGGATCGTGAGGCCGATGCTTGCGAGGGCCGAGCCGAAGGCGAGATTGATGCTCGTCTGCAGGCGGTTCGCGATGGCCGCACGGAGCGCGGAGCCCGTTTCCGGGAGCAGCACGACCATCGCGATGATGATGCCGACGACCGCCGGCGGCGCGCCGGCCGCACTCACGGCGCCCTCGATGATCGGAGTGAGGGCCTTCGCGAGGCCGACCACCACGATCAGGCACACCAGCAGCAGGCCGAAGCTCAGCCACGCCTGCGCGACGGAAGGCGGTGGCGCATGAACGGACTCGTCGGACGGGTTGTCCGGCGGAAGGAAGTAGTCCCGGTGTCGCACGGTCTGGAAGAACACGAAGCAACACCAAAGCGCCAGTGAACTGACGCCGACGAAGGCGAGCTGCGACGCCGAGTAGCTCGCACCCGGAGCGCTGCGCGTGAACACGGGCATCACGAGCACCAGCGTCGAGAGCGCCGTCAGGGCTGCCAGCGCCGGACCTGCGCCCTCGAGCCGGAACGTCTGCTCACGGTGCCGCCAGCCGCCCAGCAGCACGCACAGCCCGATGACGCCGCTGCTGATGATCATCACCGTCGCGTAGATCGTGTCCCGCGCCAGCGAGGCCTTCTCGGGCCCGCCAGCAAGCATCATCGAGAGAATCAGGGCCAGTTCGATAGCGGTGATCGAGAGCGCCAGCACGAGCGTGCCGAACGGCTCCCCGACGCGGTGCGCCACGACCTCCGCGTGATGCACGGCCGCAACGACCGACCCGAGCAGCAGAAGGACGCACGCGGCCGCAACCAGACCGCCCATGGGGACGGCCAGCGCGACCGCCAGCATGATCGCGGCGGCTCCCGGCACGACGATTGGCCAGTGGGACATGCCGCCAACTCCTGCGGCACTCGTCACGCGGCGCGCTCGGCGGGCGCCGGGCCGCCGAACGCGTGCTTCGTGGCTTCCTCGGCGCGCTCGAGCCAGACGAACGTCACTTCCTTGCGCACGCTCTCGGGGATGTCCTCGAGGTCCTTGCGGTTGCGCGCGGGCAGCAGCACGGTGCGGATGCCGGCGCGGTGCGCGGCGACGGTCTTCTCCTTGATGCCGCCCACCGGCAGCACCAGCCCGCGCAGGCTGATCTCGCCGGTCATCGCCACGTCGTGGCGAACGGTACGCCCCGTGAGCAGTGACACCAGCGCGGTGTACATCGCCACGCCGGCGCTCGGGCCGTCCTTCGGGATCGCGCCGGCCGGCACGTGCACGTGGATGTCGCTCTTCTCGAACAGCGCGGGGACGATGCCGAGCGCGTCGCACTGCGACTTCACGAGGCTCAGGGCCGCCTGGGCGCTCTCCTTCATCACGTCCCCGAGCTGGCCGGTGAGGATCAGCTTGCCGTGGCCCGGCACACGCGTTGCCTCGATGAACAGGATGTCGCCGCCGACCGGCGTCCAGGCAAGGCCCGTGGCCACGCCCGGCACGCTGACGCGCATCGCAACCTCGCTTTCGAAGCGTGGCGCGCCGAGGACCTCGCGCACCTGCTCGGCGTCGATGCGGGCCGAGTCGATCGCGCCCTCGGCAATGCGCACCGCGACGTTACGCAGCACGGCGCCGATCTCGCGCTCGAGGTTGCGGCAGCCGGCCTCGCGCGTGTAGTCGCGTGCGACGCGGCGCAGCGCCTCGTCCGTCACCGCAGCCTGCTCAGGCTTCAGGCCGTTCGCCTCGAGCTGGCGGCGGACCAGGTAGCGGCGTGCGATCTCGACCTTCTCGTCCTCGGTGTAGCCGGTGAGCTCGATGATCTCCATGCGGTCGCGCAGTGGCCCGGGGATGGTGTCGAGCTGGTTGGCGGTGGCGATGAACAGCACCTTCGACAGGTCGAAGGGCACGCCGAGGTAATTGTCGCGGAACGTCGAGTTCTGCTCAGGGTCGAGCACCTCGAGCAGCGCCGAGGCGGGGTCGCCCTGGATGCCGCGGCCGAGCTTGTCGATCTCGTCGAGCATCAGCACCGGGTTGCGAGTGCCCGCTTTGCGCAGCGCCTGGACGATGTTGCCGGGCAGCGCGCCGATGTAGGTGCGGCGGTGGCCGCGGATCTCGGCTTCGTCGTGCACGCCGCCCAAGCTCGCGCGCTGGAACTTGAGCCCGAGCGCGCGGGCGATGCTCTGACCGAGCGACGTCTTGCCCACGCCCGGCGGGCCCACGAAGCACAGGATCGGGCTGCGGCCCTGCGGGTTGAGCTTGCGCACCGCGAGGTACTCGACGATGCGCTTCTTGATCTTCTCGAGGCCGTAATGGTCGGCGTCGAGCACGCCACGGGCGCGCGCGATGTCGATCGACTCCTCGTCGAGCTTCGACCACGGCAGCGCGAGCAGCGTGTCGAGGTAGGTGCGCGCCATCGAGTACTCGCCGCTCGCCTCATTCATGCGCTCGAGGCGCTTCAGCTCCTTGCGCGCGTGCTCCTCGATGTCCGGTGGCATGCCAGCCTTGGCGATCGCCTCGCCGAGTTCGGCGATCTCCGCGCCACCACCCTCGTCGCCGAGTTCCTTCTGGATCTGGCGCATCTGCTCGCGCAGTACGATCTCGCGCTGGCGGTCGTCGATCGCCTCCTTGGTCTGCTGCTCGATCTGCCGCGACAGCCGCAGCACCTCGACGCGCCGCGCAAGCAGCGTCGCGATCCGCTCGAGCCGGTCGCGCAGGTCGAGCACCTCCAGCAGTTCCTGCTTCTCCGCGGGCTTGATGTCGAGGAAGCTCGCGATCGTGTCGGCCAGCGTGGACGGGGACTCGATCGCCTGCACGGCGTTGCCGAGCTCGGCCGGCGCCTGCGGCAGCAGCGAGATCGCCTCCATGGCCTTCTGCTTCAGATTCAGCGAGCGGGCCTCGACCTCCGGGTGCGCGGCGCCACTGTCGTTCAGGTACTCCACGCGGGCCACGAGGTAGGGGAAGCCGCCCACGGCGTCGAGCACGCGGAAGCGCCGCTCGCCCTGGCACACCAGGTGGTGGGTGCCGTCGGGGGCGGTGATGTAGCGCACGATGCTCGCCACCGTACCGATGCGGTGCAGGTCGTCGAAGCCGGGATCGTCGGTGTCCGGGCTCTTCTGCAGCAGGAAGCCGACCTTGGCCTCGGTGCGCACCGCTTCCTGGGCACCCGCCACGGTCTTCTCGCGCTTGATCGCCACGGGCAGGATCACGCCCGGGTACAGCACCATGTTCCGAACCGGCAGGACGATCAGCATGTCCTCCGGCAGGCCCGGGGCGGCCTTGCGCTCGTCTTCGGGCGCGGTCGTGGCGGGGGTGTGGTTCGTGTTCATCCGTCGTACCTCGGGCCGCTCAACGGCGGACCAGCAGCAGCTGCAGGCAACCATTCGCGAATTCCTGGCCGGCCAGTTGCCACAGGCCTGCGGGCAGGGGGAGGCGCCGCTCGAAGCGGCCATGCGGGATCTCGAGTCGCTGGATCGCGGCGCTGGCGAGGCGGCGCGGCAGCCGCCGCTCGCCTCGCACGATCAGTTCGCCGGGAGCGCACACCAGCTCGATCCGGTCCGCCGGCACGCCGGGCAGGGCCACCTCGACGAGGATCTCGTCACCGTCGGCGAACACGTCCACCGGGGGCTCCCAGCTGGCCCGGGCGCCGCCGCTCGCCAGCCGGAAAAACTGTCGTTGCAGCCGCTCGGCCTGCTCGAGCAGGTCGACCGTCTCGCCCCACATCCAGGGGCCGGTGTTGCGTCGTGCCATCAGGAGGTCCGCCGTGAAGTCCTTGGGGCCTGAGGTGGGGACGATGCCGCTGCGCGGCAAGGGGATAGGGGATAGTGAATGGTGATTAGTGAATAGTGATTAGTGAATAGGGGGGAGTTGCAGCAGCCATTGCTAATCACCATTCACTAATCACTATTCACTTGTTATCAAACAAAGGCTGATTAATCAGACGATCTTGATCGTCTTAATGGGCTGTTCGGCAGCGCCCATAGGCCCTATGCTTCCCGCCGTGCCGAGATCCAAGCCTGAAAAGTTCGACGCCGGCTTCTACCGGCGCTTCTACCTGGACCCGAAGACGCGGGTCGTGACGCGGGCCGAGATGGGGCGCCGGGCGGACCTGATCGCGGCGTTCGTGAGGCACGGCGAGTTTCCGGTGAAGCGCATCCTCGACGTGGGGTGCGGACTCGGCCTCATGCGTGGGGCACTGCTGGAGCACTTCCCGAAGGCGAGCTATACCGGCCTCGAGGTCAGCGAATACCTCTGCCGCACGTACGGCTGGGTGCAAGGCTCGGCCGCCACGTTCACGAGCCCGCAGCCGTTCGACCTCGTCGTCTGCTACGACGTGCTGCAATACCTCACGGCGCGGGAGGCGGGCGCAGCGTTGCGGAACCTGGCCACGCTCTGTGCCGGGGTGCTGCACTTCGGCGTGCTGACCACCGAGGACTGGGAGCTCTACTGCGACCGCACCAACACCGACCGCAACGTCCACATCCGCCCGGGCAACTGGTACCGGCGGCGCCTCGCGCCGGCATTCATCAATGCCGGGAGCGGCATGTTCGTGCGGCGGGACGCCCCGATTCACCTCTGGGAGCTCGACCAGGTCGAGGTCCTGCGGTCGCGCCGTGCGGGCTGAGCTTTGGCCGCCCGGCGGCTGCCGGGCCTGTACAATGCTACCCTCCCGACAGTCCGCCGGTCCGACTCGATGCGCCTGACCCTGCCGCGCCTGCTGGCCCTCGCCCTTCCGCTCGCCGCCCTGGCGGGATGCAGCACCACGAGCTCGCGCTCCTGTGGCGGCGACACCGATTACCTCCAGGCCGTCGAACGCCCGCCGATCCAGCTGCCGCCCGAGGTCACGCCCACCGAGCGCATCCAGCCGATGCAGATCCCGTCGGTCGATCCCAATCCGCAGCAGCTCGATCCTGTGCCGCGGTGCCTGGACGAGCCGCCGAAGTTCTTCGCGCGCAAGGCCGCCTCGGCCGATCCGGCCGAGGAAGCGGTGCGCATCTGGGCGTGGGCCTGGGCGTCACGCAAGACCGACACCGTGATCCAGATGTACTCGCCCAACTTCGCGGCCACGGGCGAGGGCGGTGCCGCCGCGTTCCTCGAGCAGCGCCGGCAGCAGATCGAGTCCGGCCGCCCTCCGGAGCCCAAGCTCGAGGACGTGACCGTGACCGCGCCGAGCCCCGACCGCCGGGTGGTCGCCTTCGTGCAGCGCTTCGGCGAAGGCGCGGTCCGCAAGGAGCTGACGCTCGCGCTCGAGGGGCAGCTCTGGCGCATCGTGGCGGAGCGGACGCTCGGAATGCTCTGACCGTGCCGCGACCCACCGCGCGCCTGGCCGGGATACCCACGTGAGAAACACTTCGCTCCTGAGCAGCATCAGCCTCGCGCCGGGCACGGTGCGCGCCGTGCTGCTCGACCGCCTGACGCGTTCGCTCGGCAAGCACCCCGACACCGCCACGCAGCGCGACGTGTACGACGCGCTGTCGCTCGCGGTGCGCGAGGAACTGGCCGCCCGCTGGCTCGCCACGCAGCGGCGCGTGTCGCAGGCAAGCGTGAAGCGGGTCTGCTACCTCTCGGTCGAATACCTGCTCGGCCGTTCGCTGATCAACGGCCTCTCGAGCCTCGACGGTGAGCTGGTGCAGGAGGCGCGCGAGACGCTCAAGGAGCTCGGCTTCGACCTCGACAAGGTCGCGCAGGAAGAGATTGACCCGGGCCTCGGCAACGGCGGCCTCGGCCGGCTCGCCGCCTGCTTCCTCGACTCGCTCGCCACCACGCAGTACCCGGCGGTCGGCTACGGCATCCGCTACGACTACGGCATCTTCACGCAGGCGATCGACGAGGACGGCCGCCAGCGCGAGAGCGCCTCGAGCTGGCTCCGGCAGCGCAACCCGTGGGAGATCCAGCGCCCCGACGCGCGTTTCCTGGTCCGCTTCGGTGGCCGCTGCGTCGCCGCGCAGGATGCGCACGGCCGCACGCGTTATCGCTGGGTGGAGACGCGGAACATCTGGGCGGTGGGTTTCGACCAGTTCATCCCGGGTAACCGCAGTCCGACGGTGAACCACCTGCGCCTGTGGGCCGGCCGCGCGATCGCGCCGTTCGACGTCGAGGCCTTCAATGCCGGGCGCCACGCCGACGCGTCGGTCGAGGACGTCGAGGCGAAGAACGTCTCGCGCATCCTCTACCCCGACGACACCACGCCGCAGGGCAAGGAACTGCGCTTCAAGCAGCAGTACTTCTTCGTGAGCGCGAGCCTGC
>JAGVUU010000163.1 GCA_019136105.1 Gammaproteobacteria bacterium | reverse complement strand
GGCGAGGTCATCGACTGGGCGAACTTCCCGCCGGGCATCCAGCTCCTGAACGTGCTGCGCGGCGAGAAGGCGCTCAAGACCTACAAGGTGAGCGTGCGCGACGGTGAGGTGCGGGTCAGCGTCTGAAGAGGGGCGTTCGATGCGCTGGTTACGAAGGATCCTCGGCGGGCTCGCCGTGCTGCTCGCGCTCGGGCTCGTGGCGCTGGCCATCGCGCTCAGCCACGAGTCGGCCTGTGTCCCGGCGGTGGGTGCGTCCGGCGGGGGGCCTCGCATGCAGGCCTATGTGCGCTCCTGCTACGGCTCGGCCGGCGTGCTCGAGCTCGTGGAGGTGGAGCGGCCCGTCCCGGCAGACGGCGAGGTGCTGGTGCGCGTGCACTCGGCCGCAATCAACCCGCTCGACTGGCACTACCTCACCGGCACGCCCTACCTGATGCGGCTCGAGTCGGGCCTCGGGCGGCCCAGGAGCGACCGCCTCGGCGTCGACTTCGCCGGGACGGTGGCCGCGGTCGGGCACGGCGTGACGCGCTTCAAGGCCGGCGATGCTGTGTTCGGCTCGAAGTGGGGCGCGTTCGCGGAGTATGTGGTGGTGCGCGAGGACCGGGCCCTGGTGCCGAAGCCCGGCAACCTGAGTTTCGAGCAGGCGGCAGCGGTTCCCGTGGCGGGGGTCACGGCCCTGCAGGGGCTGCGCGACAAGGGCGGAATCCGCGCGGGGCAGAAGGTCCTGGTGAACGGTGCCTCGGGCGGGGTCGGCACGTTCGCGGTGCAGATCGCGAGCGCGTTCGGCGCCGAGGTGACGGGTGTATCGAGTTCGCGCAACGTCGAGCTGGTCCGCTCGCTCGGCGCCCGTCACGTCATTGACTACACCCGGGAAGACTTCACGCGCGGAGAGCAGCGCTACGACCTCATTCTCGACAACGTGGGCAACCACCCGCTGCGACAGGTACGGCGCGTGCTGGCTCCGGGCGGAGTCCACGTGCTGGTCGGCGGTCCGAAGGAAAATCGCTGGGTCGGGCCGCTGCCGAACTTCGCGAAGGCACCGCTCGTGTCCGCGTTCTCGAGCGAGTCGACCGTCGTCCTGCTGTCGAGCATGGACCGGAAGGACCTCGAGGAACTGCGTGACCTCATGGAGGCCGGCAAGGTCACGCCGGTCATCGACCGCCGCTACGCGCTGCAGCAGTTGCCCGAGGCGATCCGTTACCTCGAGACCAAGCGTGCGCGTGGCAAGGTGGTCATCACGGTGATTCCGGACGAGACGACCTGAGCCTGATCCACTCTCCTTGAGCGGTCCAGGCCCGCGACACTAGGGCCACGACAGAGCCACCGCCCACGACGTGACCAGCAGGGCCGCCGCGCCGAGTCCGGCCAGGCCCTGCGCAAGACGGCCGCGCGGCACTCGCACCGTGGCGTGTGCGAGCCCAGCCAGCGCGCCCATCGCGAACCCGGTCAGGTGTGCGAGCACGTCGGTGCGCTCACCGCCCGCGCCGGTGAACCCGAGCAGGATCACGCCGGCCACGAGCGGCGCCCAGCGATAGGCCCAGCGGTCGCCCGGGTCGCGACGGCGGCGCCACGAGTACGCGGCCAGCAGGCCGAGCGTCGCGAACACCGCCGTAGACGCACCCACCGACGAGTGCGATGCGGGCTGCACGAAAGCGTTCAACAGGTTGGCGGCGCTTGCCGCCGCGAGCACGGTGGCCCACGCGACGCCCGCTCCGAGCAGTTGCCCGGCCAGCAGGCCGAACACGGTGCCGAAGCCCAGGTTCGCCAGCAGGTGCCCGACGTCGAGGTGCAGCGTGAGCGCGGTCACGGCGCGCCAGAATTCCCCGCCCCGAGTCGGCCCGGCAACCAGTGCACCGGCATCGAGCCAATCGGCATCGAAGGCCAGGCCGCCGGCAAGGTAACCGACCGGCAGGAGGACGGCCGCGTACGCCGCAGACCCGAGCCACGCGCCGCGATGGAGTGGCTCGGGTGGCGCCGGGCGCCGGCGCGGCGGATTCTCGCGCTCGTAATGCTCGAGGTGCGCCAGGGCCGCCGCTTGTTGCGCGGCCGGCACCACGAGCGCCCAGGCCCGGCCGAGCCACACGACCTGCGAAGGGATCCCGACCGCGTGCAGCACGAACCCACGTTCCTCGCAGGCGCCGCGCCAGAACGAGCGGAAGATCTCGACGATTTCGGCGGGAACGGCGGTGTTCACGTCGGCGAGTGGAAGGCTGTCAGGCGCGGGCGCGCAGCTGGGCGCCGACGGTGTCGAGCTGGTCCTGCGTGGCCTCGACCAGCTTGCGCCCGATGTCGATCGCCTCGCGCGCCCGGTGGAAGTCCATGAGCTGGAAGTCGGCGAGGTCGGGGCGCAGCACGAGGTCGGCCGGGTCGATCGCAAGCCGGCTGCGCGTGATGCGGTCCTGCATGATGTTGACCGAGCCGCTCATCACCTCGAGCAGGCCGGGCTCGGTGCGCTTCGAACGAAACGACTCGACCAGGCCGTCCACGAGGCCCGACCACTTCTTGAGGATCGCGGTGCCTTCCTCGGTGGCCGCCGGCGCCGTCGCGTTGACGGGCGACGCCCCTTCCTGCGCGCGCTTGGCGACGTTGGTGACCGAGCGGCTCAGGTCCACGGCGATCACCACGTCCGCGCCGAGCGCGCGGCACATCGACACGGGCAACGGGTTCACGACGCCACCGTCGATCAGCCAGCGCCCGGCATGCCAGGTCGGTGCGAACAGTCCCGGCACGCCGCTCGAGGCACGCACGGCGGTCATGAACGGGCCCTCGCGCAGCCAGACTTCCTCGCCGGTGTAGAGATCGGTGGCGACGGCGCCGAAAGGGATCGGCAACGATTCGATCGGCGCGTCGCCCACCTGCGCGGCGATGGCCTCCATCAGTCGAGTGCCGGTCATGACGCCGCCGCCGCGGAACGTCGTGTCCACGAGCCGCCAGACGTCGCGCTGCGTGAGCGCGCAGACCCATTGTTCCAGGGCATCGAGCCGTCCGGCCGCCGCCGCAGCTCCGACCAGGGCGCCCACCGACGCGCCGGCGATCACGTCCGGCACGAAGCCGCGCTCGGCCAGCGCCCGCACGATGCCGATGTGGGCCCAACCGCGGGCCGATCCTGCACCGAGCGCGAAGCCGAGGCGCGGCCGCGTCATGGGCGCACGGCGCGATAGAGGAACGGCAGGCTCTCGTTCATGCGGTAGTCGATGTCGGAGTGGTCGTCATCGAACTCCTCGTAACGATGCGCGATGCCCGCCGCGGCGAGCCGGCGCGAGAGCTGCCGGGTGCCGTAGTGGATGTGGTACTGGTCGCGCCAGCCGCAGTCGATGTAGAGGCCCTTGAGCCGTCGCAGGTTCCGGGCGTAGCGCCCGACCAACCGCACCGGGTCGTGCTCGAGCCAGCGCTGCCAGCGCTCCGCGATCAATTCGCCCGTCTCGAGGTGGAACGGGAAGCGGAAGCCGAGCGGCGCCTTCGGGTCGGGGTCGTAGGTTGCCGCCATGCACAGGTTCATGATCGCGTGCACTTCGGCGCCACTCACCTTGGCCTTCTTCCAGAACGCCTCGAGGAAGCGGCGTGCGCGCCCGTCGTCGAGGCCCGCCGCGAGGCCGCGCTCGGTGGGGTCGTTGCGCGGTGGCTTCACCGCACCTGCCTTGCGCGCCGGCCGGCGGTGCTTCGCCAGCTCGTTCAGCGTGTTCGGCCAGTCGGCGCGGTAGATGAAATCGAAATAGGCGTCGCCGCTGTGGTTGGCGATCGCGCCCCAGTGCGACGCGTACTTCATGCCGTGGATGATCGCGCCGTAGCCGCCCGACGACTTGCCGAAGCAGCCGCGGTGCTCGCGTGACGCGAGCGTGCGGAACTCGCGGTCCACGTAGGGGATGATCTCCTGGAGCAGGTAGTCGGCGTAGCGGCCGATCGCCGGGGAGTTCACGTACTGATTGCCGCCGAGGCTGGTGAAGCAGTCCGGAAACACGATGATGGCCGGCCCCATGCGCCCTTCGTGAATGAGTCGCGCGGCGCGCTCCGCGACGTTGTCGCTGAACGGCTTCCAGTTGAGGTGCGCGATGCCGGAGCCGGTGAAGCCCACGAGGTCGTAGAGCACCGGGAAGCGTTCGCCCGGCCCGCGGGTGCGCCGGTCGTACGCCTGCGGCAGCCACACGGCCAGCTTGCGCAGGTGGGGGTCGCCGAGTGGATTGTCGGCGAGGATCGACGACCGGTGCTCCAGCACCACGACGGTCCCGGCATCACGCAGGGCGCGCTTGCGAGCCATGGCGGTGATCTCCTGATCCAAGGTTTGCGCTACCTTTGCGCGAGTGGGGCCGCGGGTCAACCCGCGGCAGGATGTGGGCGCGGGGGGAAATCACAATGGCTGCGACGAAATTTGCCAACGGTGCACGGGCGGCTGTGGTGCTGGCGCTGGCTTCGTTGGCCGGCTGTGCGGCTTTGGACGAGATGTCGGTGGCGCAGACCCAGCGCCTCGACGAGGGGGAGTTCTACGCTGATCTCGGCAACGCCGTGCATCAGCCGGCCGGCTCAACGGTGCTCGTCCCTGTGGCGCTCGACCCGGAGCTCGTCACGTCGCTCGGGTATGGCCAGCGTGCCGGCGAATTCGCGCCCATCGTTGCAGCGATGAATCAGGCATTGCAGGCAATGGCGTGCTGCCGGTATGTCGCATCGCCAACGCTCCCGTCCGGGGCACCCTGGGTCTACGTCGGCAGTGCGGCCGGGGAATTCGCACCGGCGGAGGCAGGGGAACAGGTGCTCCCGCACGACCAGTTCGCGCCGATGGTGCTGCACGTGAGCAAGCCGTCGGCGGCCTGGTCGCAGGCGATGGCTGCGCTGCTGGCGCGCGAGGGCGCGCCCTACGCGGTGGTGGCCACGCTCGCGGTCAGCCAGTATCCCAAGGGGCGCGAGGGCGTCTTCGGCAAGAAGGTGGTGCTCGGCACCGGCTACGAGGAGCGGATCGAGTTCCTCACGGCGGAGGACAAGCTGCTCGAGGTCCTGCAGCTCACGGGCGTGCTCGTGGACGTGCAGGGCAGGGTGGTTCGCGCCGGCGCCGAGGGAATCCTCGCGCGCGACACGCCGTTCGCCGCGCAGGTGTTCGACGTGGGCAAGTTGCTCGACGATCGCACCCTCGAACGCGTGCTGACGAAGGAGCGCCGCAAGGACCTGCCGGGCGAACCGCCCAAGTGGGAGGTCGCGCTCGGCAACCTGGTGGCGCAACTGCGCGGCGATCGGGCCGCGCTGAGGGTCCCCTGACGGCGAGGGCTCAGCGCCGCGAGCCGCGCTGACGTGCCCAGTGCACCAGCAGCACGTAGCCCGCCGCCATGCCGCCGAGGTGCGCGAAATGCGCCACGCCCTGGCCGGAACCGGTGACGCCGAGGTACAGCTCGAGTGCGCCGTACAGCGTGACGAACAGCCACGCCGGCATCGGGATCGGTGGGAACAGCAGCATGAGCTTGCGGTGCGGGAACGCCATGCCGAACGCGAGCAGCACCCCGAACACGCCGCCGGACGCGCCCACGGTCGGCACCGGTGGCCGGTTCATGCTGCCGAGCACCACGAGCTGGGCCACGGCTGCCCCGACCACGCACACCAGGTAGTAGGTCAGGTAACGGCGCGACCCAAGCAACTGCTCGATCTCGCGGCCGAACATCCAGAGCGCGAACATGTTGAAGAAGAGGTGCGTCAGGCTGCCGTGCAGGAAGCCGTAGGTGAGCAGCTGCCAGACCTCGAACTCGGGCGCGCCGCGGAACTGCGGCGATCCGAAAGGCCACAGGGCGAACGGGCCGATGAGCAGGTCGCCGGTCAGCACCTGCAACACGAAGACGGCCACGTTGGCGATGAGCAGGGCTTGCGTGACGGGGGGGAGGCGATTCATGGCGGCGCCATCGTAGCGGAAACGGACTATGGAATCGCGCCACCCGCATGCTAGGGTTGCGGCTCCGCGCCGCGCGCATTGACGACCGACCGCCTTGCGTCCCAGTTCACTGCTGTTGCTGCTCCTGACGGCCTGTGCCGCCACGGCGGATTCCCCGGCCATGCGCCGCATGGGCACGCTGGCGCTCGAGCCGTGCACTCTCGCGGCGCCGAATTCGCCGACCACGATCCCCGCGTTCTGCGGCAGGTTGCCGGTGGCCGAGAATCGCGAGGCACCTGCGGGGCGCCGGATCGATCTCGCGGTCGCGTTGGTGCCGAGCCGTGCGAAACGGCCGCTGCCCGACCCAGTGTTCATGCTGGCCGGCGGGCCGGGCCAGTCGGCGCTCGAATCGTATCCGGTGGCCGCCGCGGCGTTTCGCGACGTGCTGCGCGATCGCGACGTCGTGCTGGTCGACCAGCGCGGGACGGGCGGCTCCAACCGGCTCTCCTGCCCGGAGCCCGAATCGGCTGCGGGCGGGGATGCGTTCGGCGATCCGGCCGCCGCACGGAAGTTCGCCGAAGCATGTCTCGCGGGTATCGAGGCGGACGCACGCTTCTACACGACCAGCGACGCGGTGCTCGATCTCGAAGA
>JAGVUU010000287.1 GCA_019136105.1 Gammaproteobacteria bacterium | reverse complement strand
CACTAGTCCGGGGGCCGGCCGGTCCGGCCTGTGGCAGCATGCGCGCCAATAAGAACAACGCCGGGGAAATGCCACCCATGCGCATGCTTGACAGCGACGACGCCGAGCCGTTGCCCATCGACGGCATGGAAGTCGAAGAGTTCCGTGATGCCGATACCGTGCGACTCTTCATGCTCGAGTGGCGCCGGCGGATGCGCCGCGAATTGCCCGATCAGCCGACCGCCCTGCGGCACCGGCCGCGGCCGGGTGGCATGATGGGCGCATGATCGTCGACGCCTGGTCACAGCACCCGACTCCCCGGCACCTGGCCCACCCCATGTTCGACTCGCTGCGCCGCTGGACGCGCGGCGACGCCGGATCGCGCCTGTCGCCTGCGTCCGACGAGCCTTGGCCGGTCTCGTTGACGCTTGCGGCCATGGATCAGGGCGGCATCGACGTCAGTCTCATCAGCGCCTGGGAAGGTCCGCGCGGTTCGCTGGTCTCGAACGACGAGGTGGCCGCCTTCGTCCATGAGGCTCCGGACCGGCTCGTGGGAGTCGGCTCCGTGGACATCAGCCGGCCTCGCGACGCCGTGCGCGAAATACGCCGATGCGTGCGCGAACTCGGCTTCAAGGCGATTCGCGTGCTGCCGTGGTTGTGGGAGCTGCCACCGACCCACGCGCGCTTCTACCCGATCTTCAGCGAGTGCTGTGAACTCGGCGTGCCCTTCTGCACGCAGGTCGGGCACACCGGCCCATTGATGCCGTCGGAAGTCGGGCGCCCGATTCCCTACATCGACCAGGTGGCGATCGACTTCCCCGACCTCGTGCTCGTGTGCGGGCACATCGGCTACCCGTGGACCGAGGAGATGATTGCGGTTGCGACCAAGCATCCGAACGTGTACGTCGACACGTCGGCCTACACGGTCAAGCGCTACCCGGCGCAACTCGTCGGGTACCTGCGCGCGCACGGCGCGGGCAAGGTGATGTTCGGCACCAACTGGCCGATGATTGCGCCCGCCAAGGCCCTCGAGGGGCTCGACGCGCTCGGGCTGCCCGACGCGGCGCGCGCTGCGTTCCTCGGTGGAAACGCAGAGCGCGTGTTCGGGTTGTGAGAGGCCGCGCCGTTACGGCTTGATCTGGCCGCGGATCTCGCCGAGCCGATAGTCGCCCGGGCCGGAATTCGGCGGATCCACGCCGTCGCTGGTGTGAACGTTCACGTAGGCACTGCCCTCCGCGAACATCTCGAGCAATTCGCTCAGGGGCGCGCCCTTCATCGAACCGAGCAGGTCGGCCGCGGTGAACTTGCCCTCGGCGAGCACACCGGTGAACGGGCCTTTCTTCGGCGAATTGGCATGAAACAGCTTCACCACCAGCGGGCCGTTCGCGCCGGCCGGGCCGAGATGGATGTCGCCCTCGGAGACGTTCTCGATGTCCTTCACCGTCAGGACGTAGCCCACTGACTGGCCGTTCGGGCTCACCTTCAGCTCGAGCGTCCCGCTGGCGGGCGTCTTGATCGGGTCGGGCACGTTCTGCGCCCCGGACAGCTCGACCTTGTAGGTCACGTCGGCTGCCGGGGCGGGAAGGGCGGCAAGGGCGAGCGCGGCCGCCACGACGGGCAGCGACGTGCGGATCAGCGTGTGCAGCATGGGGTCATCCTTCGGTTGAAACTTTGCACTGAAATAGGCCGTCCACGGGTCAGCGTGAATACGTAGTTTGGGTAAGCGCGTCTCGCTCTGGACCGAACTCGCCGGCCGGTCGTTCAGACGAGGGCGAGCGACAATGCCCCGACGGCGAGTATCAGCGCGGCGGCCGCGAGCATCGGGCGACGCAGGCCCGCGTCCGCGAGCGCGCCGACCATGACGGTCTTGACCACCGTGTTGGTGAGGGCAGCGATGGTGATCGCCTGCACCGCGACGTCGGCGCTGCCGCTGCGCGCGTACTGCGCCATCGACAACGTGATCGCGTCGACGTCGGTCGTGCCCGCGAGCGCCGCCACGAAGTACACGCCGTGGCCGGGCGCGTAGGTCTGCACCAGCTTTACGACCAGCAGTACGAGCGCAAAGAACGCCGCAAACTTGGCGGCGGCCGTCAGGCTGAATGGGTTCCTGAGGGGGACGCCCGCGGTCGGCTCCTGCGACGTGGCCCGGCGGCGCAGGACCAGCGCGGCCCCCGCGGCCGTCGTGGCCATGGTGGCAAACGGCACCAGCACCGGCGCCAGCAGCGCACGGTTCACGACCAGCACTTCGACGATGACCCGCACGAACATCACTGCCCACGCGAGCAGGATGCCGCTCGCCAGTGCGGGTGCCGCCCCGGCGTAGGCGGGGTCACGACTCTGCCGCGAGAACGCCAGGGTTACCGCCGTCGACGACACCAGTCCGCCCGTGATGCCGGTGAGCGGGATGCCGCGCCTGGCACCGAGCAACCGCGTTGCCACGTAGCCGACCAGTGACAGCGACGAGATGAGCAGCACCAGCACCCACAGCGACTGTGGTCGCAGGGCGCCCCACGGGTCGACCGGTTCGTCCGGCAGCAACGGCAGAACGATGAAAGTCGCGATCAGCAGCCTCAGCCCGGCGTAGACGTCCTCCCGGTCGAGGCGCTGGACGAGGCCGTGCAGCGGTTGCTTGTACGCGAGCACGGCAGCCACGGCGACGCCGAGACCCACGGCCAGTTCCCGGTAGCCGAGCGTGGTCATTGCGCCGAGCAGGCAGGCGGCGACGGCGGCAAGCTCGGTGGTGAGGCCGAGCGCGTCGGGCTGGGTTCGGGCCGAGATGACGTAGCCGGCGAGCACCGGCGCCAGCGAAGCGAGCAGGGCCGCTGCCAGGATCCATGGCGAGTCCAGTGCGAGGGTGAGCCATCCGCCGAGCGCACCGATCAGTGCGAACAGGATGAACGTGCGCAGGCCGCCGATGGTCTGCTCGTCGTGCTCGCGCTTGTGCCGTTCGCGCTCGATGCCGAGCAGCGCGCCGATCAACAGGGCAGTGGCGAAGTTCCACACGGCCTGCAGGTCGACGTCGAGCGGCATGGTCGTGGCCTCAGTCGCTGCGGCGCGGCCCTGCGTAGAGATCGATCACTTGCTCGAGTGCGCGCTGGCAGACGCGGCAGAACGGCACCTCATTGCGGGTGAACATCACGCAGTCGAGCTGCGAACGGTAGAAGGCCTGCGCGTCGTAGTTCGCGCCCTGGAAAGCACCGACCGCGTCCGCGTGGCGCTGCCGGCGGAACAATCGCGTGGTGTAGGACTGTTCCTCGCGGAACAGCGCGTTCATCGCGCTTTCCGGCCGGTTCTCGGCCCGGATCTGCTTGCGCCGCGCCTGGAATTCGCGCTGCCGCGCCTCGAACTCGGCCTTGGGCCACGGTGTCGGCAGCGGCGTGCCTCGCTCCACGAGGTCGAGCCACTTGAGCGGCTGGCCGTCGAGTCGCGCGGTGACGTTCGCCTCCCACGGTTCGAACACGCGTTCAGCGGGCTGGTAGGCCACGGGCGAGGTGTAGTACTCGTCCGCGAGGCCGGCGAAGTGATGCCCGAATTCGTGCACGAACAGGTAGCCCGCCCACTCGTTTTCGACCGCGACGGTCGAGAACGCACCGTGGATGCCGCCGCCGCCGTAGGTCCCGGCGTTCACCAGGATCGTGATGAACTCGTACGGCGCCCAGGCCGCGACTTCACGCAGCTCGCGGTTGTCGAACGTGAGCACGTAGCGCTCCGAGCCGAACGCGTCGTAGGTGGCGCCGACCGGCGTGCGGCGCTGCGTGCCGGTGGAGGGCCGCGCCACGCCGGACTCGGCCGACGGCGGGCAAAGTCCCCAGATGTTGAAATCAGCGCGGCGCGACGCAAACGGTTCGTGGCGGAAGAGGGCGTCGGCCATCCGGCGCGCGTCCGGCCCGAACTTGGCGCTGCATTCGGCTGCGGTATAGCCGTCCCCGATCAGGAGGACGTCCACCTTGTCGGCCGGCGACCCGTGCTCCTCGACTGCGACCAGCTCCTGCCGTGGCGGCGCCGCGCGCACGACGAACGGGTCGGCCGGATCGATGCGCACCTGCCAGACCTTGCCGAACGCCTGGTCTGCTCCACGGCGCAACACCGTCACCTCGACCGGGCCAGCGGGCTCGGGGAAGCGCAGCGACTCGTGGAACGTGCGGTGCGACGTGCTGGCCTCGGCGGTCGTGATCCATTCGCCGAAGATCGACGCGTAGCCGCGCGCGAACAGCAGCTGGCCCTTGTCGTCACGCACCTCGTAACGGTAGACGCCCGGCTCGCCGGAATCGGCCGTGCGTCCGGGATGTCCCGGCCAGGGCAGGGGCTCGACGCTGACTCGATCGAGCGCGAAGATCTCGACACCCTGTCCGCCGGTATGGAAGTAGTCGACGCGCAGTGTGCGGGGCGCCTCCGCCGCCGCAGGGGTGGCCGCCACCCAGGCGAGCACTGCGAACGTGGCTCTCAGCAGCCGTCGCACGTCAGCCTCCCTGGCGAACGCCAGCGCGTCGTTTCGCGGTCTTCGCCACCTTGCGTCGCGTCCTGACCGTTGAGCGGCGGCCCTTGCCCTTGGCCTTGCTCTTGCCCTTCGCCTTGAGGTTCGTGCGCGACACCGCGCGCTGCTCGCGCACCTGCAGCGCCGTCTCGACCTGCCGCAACTGCGTGACGAACAGCTGGGCCGCGCGTGACAAGGTGCGCTTGCGCAGATAGAAGAGCCCGTAACTCATGTGCAGCCATGGCGCGTCGAACGGCACCAGTGCCACCTTGCCGCTGCGCAGTTCCGCCTCGATCGCCGTAAGCGGCGCGAGGCCGATCGCGTCGCCGGCCAGCACTGCAGCCTTCGCGACCGAGAAGCTGTCGAGCATGAGGCTCGGCGAGAGGTCGCCGGTGTCGCGGTCCACCTTCGCCAGCGGCATCGACTTGGCGACGTGCACGGCAATGCGCTGCGGGATGCGCGAGGCGACCAGCGGGAACACGAGGATGGTCTCGAGCGACAGGTCGGTGCCGGAGGTGAGCGGATGCCCCTGGCGAGCGAAGAAGAACACGCGATGTTCCGCCACGGGCTCGATCGCGAGGCGGGTCGGGTGGCGCTCGGCGCTCGTGGAGTCGGCGATGGCGAACTCGAGCCGGCCGGCCATCACGGCACGCGCCAGTTCGTCGAAGTCGCCGAGCACGGCGCGCACGCGCAGGCGCGAGTTCACGCTCGCCATGCGGCCCAGCGCGACGCCGAGTGGCAGTTCGGCCGCGAACATGTCGGTGCCGAACACGATCTCCGGCGCCTGGAGGCCGGCCAGTTCCTCGAGGTCGCGGGTCAGGTCGCGTGCCTGCGAGAAGATGCGGCTGGCGTGATCGATCATCAGCCGCCCGGCCTCGCCTGGCTTGAGCGCCTTGCTCGCCGTGTCGACGAGCCGGAAGCCGAGCGCGGACTCGAACTTCTCGATGCGCTTCATGAGGGTCGCCGGCGAGAGGCCGAGGGCCTTGGCCGCCCTCGTGAGGTCGTTCGACGGCACCAGTCGCAGGATGTCGAGGAGCGTGGGTGTTCTCACCATCGTGTGTCCACGCTAGCAGATGATCGCCTTGATGGCACGTCCGGCTGCCACGTCTTCGAGGGCACGCCGCATCTCGGAAAATGCATAGCGGCGGCAGAAGCGGTCGTAGGGCAGGCTGCCCTTGAGGTGCCACTCGATGAGGCGCGGGATGAAGGCGTCCGGGACGCTCGACCCCTCGAGCACGCCCACCAGCGAACGGCCCTTCAGGATCGGCAGCGGGCTGAACTCGAACGACTGCCCGAGCAGCGGCACGGTAACCAGGCCGCAGACTCCGCGCTTGGCGAGACAGTCGATGGCGTCCTTGAATGACTGCACGGCGCCGGCGGTCTCGACCGAGTAGCGGACGCCTCCCGGCACGATGGCCTCGATGGCGGCAACAGTGCCGCCCGTGCCCGCATCGATGGTGTGGGTGGCGCCGAGCTCCGTCGCCAGCGCGAGGCGCTCCGGCCTGACATCGACCGCGATGATGGGGGAGCAGCCGGCAATGACGGCACCCATGATCGCGGACAATCCGACCGAGCCCGCACCGAACACCGCGATCGACGCACCGGGTGGGGCATCCAGCGTGTTCAGTACCGAGCCCACGCCGGTCTGGATGCCGCAACCGAGCGGTGCCGCGAGCTCGAGCGGGAATTCGCGGGGCACCAGCACGACGTTGCGTTCCGTCGCGAGCGCGTGGCTCGCGAACGACGACTGCTGGAAGAATGCCCCGTGCACAGGGCCAGTCGGCCCGCACAGCGTCCGGCTGCCATCGAGCCGGTGGCCGCCGAAATTGAGTGCGTGCGAATGCGCGCAGTAGGCCGGCGCACCCTCGCGGCAGCTGGCACATCCGCCGCAGGAGCCGAAAGTCAGGACGACGTGGTCGCCGGGGCGAACCTTCATGACACTCGCGCCGACGGCCTCGACGACACCCGCGCCCTCGTGGCCGAACACCGCCAGCACCTCGTCGTCCCTGGGGACGTCGAGTTCGAGCGTCTCGAGCGCTGGCCCGGCATTCGGGGCGCGCCAGGTCCAGGCTTCGATCCGCACGTTCGCCTACCTCCTCGACGCCGCACTTTACGCGATCGTCGCGCTCGCGCGGCAGGCTGTATGATGCCCGGATGACTTCCAAGCTGCTCTCGAGACGCGACGTCGAGTTCCTGCTCTACGAATGGCTCGACGTCACGTCGCTCTGCGACCGGCCACGCTTCGCCGACCACTCCCGTGAGACCTTCGATGGCGCCCTCGACACCGCCGAGCGCATCGCCACCGAGGTGTTCCTGCCGCACCGCCGCAAGAGCGACATCGAAGAGCCGGAGTTCGACGGCGAGCGCGTGAGGATCATTCCCGAGGTCGGTACGGCGTTCGCGGCCTTCGCCGAGGCGGGTCTGCTCGCGGGTCCGCAGGACTACGAGTTCGGCGGTATGCAGCTGCCGCTCACCGTGCACAACGCCTGCTTTGCCTACGTGCTCGCCGCCAACGTGGGCAGCGCGGGCTATCCGCTCCTCACGGCCGCGAATGCCAACCTGCTGCTCGCGCACGGCTCGCCCGCGCAGATCGACGCATTCGCGCGTCCCGAGCTCGAGGGGCGGTTCGCAGGCACGATGTGCCTCTCCGAGCCGCAGGCGGGCTCGTCGCTGGCAGACGTGGCGACGCGTGCCGAGCCCGATGGCGATTCGCCGTTCGGTCCGCAGTTCCGCCTGTTCGGCAACAAGATGTGGATCTCGGCCGGTGAACACGAGGTCACCGGGAACATCGTCCACCTGGTGCTCGCGCGCATGCCCGGCGCGCCGCCGGGCGTGAAGGGCATTTCGCTCTTCATCGTGCCGCGGCGGCTCGTGGGCACGGACGGTGGCTGTGGGGAGCGCAACGACGTGGCACTGGCCGGGCTCAACCACAAGATGGGTTACCGCGGCACGGTCAACACGCTGCTCAATTTCGGCGAAGGTCGCTTCAAGCCGGGCGGCCGGCCGGGCGCCGTGGGCTACCTGGTGGGTGAGCCGCACCGCGGCCTCAGCTACATGTTCCACATGATGAACGAGGCGCGCATCGGCGTGGGCCTCGGCGCCGTCGCGCTCGGCTATGCGGGCTACCTGGAATCGCTCGACTACGCCCGCAACAGGCCACAAGGCCGGCCGGTCACGTCGAAGGATCCTGCTTCGGCGCCGGTGCGCATCATCGAGCACGCGGACGTGCGCCGCATGCTGCTCGCCCAGAAAGCCTACGTCGAAGGCGGCCTCGCGCTGAGCTTCTACTGCGCGCGGCTCGTGGACGAGGAACACACGGCGGCGAACGAGGGCGAGCGCGCCGAGGCGCACCTCTTGCTCGAGATCCTCACGCCCATCGCCAAGTCGTGGCCTTCGCAGTGGTGCCTCGCGGCGAACGACCTCGCCATCCAGGTGCACGGCGGCTACGGCTACACGCGCGACTACCCGGTGGAGCAGCTCTACCGCGACAACCGCCTCAACCCGATCCACGAAGGCACGCACGGCATCCAGGCGCTCGATCTCCTTGGCCGGAAAGTGGCCATGGAGGGAGGCAAGGCGCTGCAGTTGCTCGGCACGAAGATGACCTTGACGATTGCAGCGGCTCGCGCGACGGGTGACGCCGATCTCACCGCGTGGGCCGAAGCGCTCGCCGACGCGCTGAAGCGCGTCGCGCGTACGACCGCGGCGCTGTACGCCGCCCGTGACCCGGAGCGCATCCTCGCCAACGCAAGCCTGTACCTCGAGGCATTCGGCCACGTCGTGCTGGCGTGGATCTGGCTCGCCCAGGCGCTGGCTGCCCACGGCAAGGCGGGCGAGTTCTACGACGGCAAGCGCCAGGCGTGCCGCTATTTCTTCCGCTGGGAGTTGCCGCGCACCGTGCCGCAGTTCGCGCTGCTCGACTGCCTCGACGACACGACGCTCGCGATGCGCGACGCGTGGTTCTGAGCCGATACGATGGCGAAGTCGATCTTCATCACGGGCGCATCGTCGGGCCTCGGCGAGGCGGTCGCCATCGAGTTCGCACGGCGCGGATACGCCATCGCGATTGCAGCGCGCCGCGTCGAGCGAATCCAGGCGCTGGCTGATCGCCTGCGCAAGGAGGGCGCCGCGGCCGTGTTGCCGGTGGCGCTCGACGTCACCGACTTCGCGTCGATCGATGCGGCGCTCGAGCGTGCGGCGCGCGAGTTCGGGCGGCTCGATGTCGTCGTTGCCAACGCCGGCGTCGGGTATTCGTTGCCCGTCGGCCGGGGTAAATTCGAGCAGGTGCGGCAGACGATCGACACGAACCTGACCGGCGCGATCGCCACGCTCGAGTTCGCGCTGCCGCGCCTGCGTGCACAGGGCGGCGGGCAGCTGGTGGCGATCACCTCGGTGGCCGGTTCGCGCGGCATGCCGTTCATGGGCGCCTACTCGGCGGCCAAGGCCGGGCTGCACCGCTACGTGCAGGCACTGCGTGCCGAGGTGAAGCACGAGCCGATCGTCGTCACCGAACTCGCGCCCGGCTACATCGACACCGACATGAACCGTGGCGTGAAGAGCCGGCCGTTCGTGATTCCGCTGGAGAAGGGCGGCGCGATCCTCGCGCGCATGATCGAGAGAGGCGTCGGCCACCGCTACGTGCCCGTGTGGCCGTGGGCGATCGTGGTGCCGCTCGTGAAGCTGCTGCCGACGCGCATGCTGGCGCCGCCGCCCCGCAAGAAGTGAGGACCCGTTCGCGATGACCCAGTTGCCCGCCGACACCCGGCCCGTCGCCCCCCAGCACGCCATCGATGCCGAGCGTCTCGGCGCCTGGCTGGCCGCCAACGTGGCGCCGCTCGACGGCCCGCTCGAGATCGCGCAGTTCAAGGGTGGCCAGTCGAACCCCACGTACCTGCTCGCCGCGGGAAGCCAGCGCTACGTGCTGCGCCGCAAGCCGCCCGGCAAGCTGCTCCCCTCGGCCCACGCGGTCGATCGCGAGTACCGCGTGATCCGCGCGCTGGCCGGCACCGACGTGCCGGTGGCCAAGGCATACGCGCTCTGCGAGGATGACGCCGTCATCGGCACGGCGTTCTAC
>JAGVUU010000122.1 GCA_019136105.1 Gammaproteobacteria bacterium | reverse complement strand
GGTGACGCGCCGGTCGAGCACAGCCACGACGGCGATGGCGACGATGAGCAGCAGCAGCGCCAGCACGGCGAAGCCGCGCTGCACCTTCCTGCGCATGCCAGCCGACAGTTTCTTGCGTGCCATGCTTCGAGCGCTTGCGTAGCGGAAAGCCGCGAGTCTAGCCGCTCCGGCCGCGGCGCGCCCGCCTGCGGGCGACGGAAGGGTTCATTTGCGCCAGAACGTGACGGTGAACAGCAGCAGCAGCGTGAAGATCTCGAGCCGGCCGAGCAGCATGGCGAGCACGCAGATCCACTTGCCTACGCCCGACAGCGCCTGGTAGCTGTAGGCGACCTCGCCGAGGCCCGGGCCGAGGTTGTTCAGCGTCGCCGCGATCGCCGAGAACGCCGTCACCTGGTCCACGCCGGTGGCCATGAGCGCCATCATCAGCACGGTGAACACGCCGACGTACACGGCGAAGAAACCCCACACCGCATCGACGACGCGCAGCGGCACTGCCCGTCCGCCGAGCTGTACGGGGATCTCCGCGGCCGGGTGCACCAGGCGGACGATCTCGCGGCGGCCCTGCTTCACGAGCAGCAGGCAGCGCACCACCTTCAGGCCACCCGCCGTCGAACCCGCGCAGCCGCCGATGAACGAGGCGAACAGCAGCAGCACTGGCAGGCCCGCCGGCCAGTGGTGGAAGTGCGATGTCGTGAATCCCGTGGTGGTGGCCACCGACACCGCCTGGAACACGCCGTCGGCCGCGAGCTGCAGCGTGTCGTCGTAATCCCCCGCCAGCAGCAGGTAGAGCAGCGTAATGGCGCTCAGGGACGCCATCAGGCGCAGGAAGGCCTGGCACTCCGGGTCGCGCCAGTAGACCGAGAAACGGCCGTTGCGCCAGGCGACGAAGTGCAGCCCGAAGTTCATCGCGCCGACCAGCATGAAGAACACCGCGACCAGCTCGATCGTGCGGCTGTCGAACTGGCCGAGGCTTGCGTCGTAGTGCGAGAAGCCGCCGATCGCCACCGTGGCGAAGGCGTGCCCGATCGCGTCGAACGCGCCCATGCCGGCGAGCCAGTAGGCCCCGGCACACGCCGCGGTGATGGTGACGTACACGACCCACAGCATGCGCGCGGTCTGCGTGATGCGCGGCGTGAGCTTCGCGTCCTTCACCGGGCCCGGCATCTCGGCGCGATAGAGCGACATGCCACCGACGCCCAGCATGGGCAGCAGCGCCACCGCGAGGATCACGATGCCCATGCCGCCGAGCCACTGCAGCTGCTGGCGGTAGTAGAGGATCGATCTCGGCAGCGCGTCGAGGCCCGTGAGCACCGTGGCGCCCGTGGTGGTGAGGCCCGACACCGCCTCGAAGATCGCGTCGGTCGCGCCGATGTCGGGCTGTGGCGAGATGTAGAGCGGCAGGGCGCCGGCGAGGCCGAGCACCGTCCAGAACAGCGTGACGACCATGAAGCCGTCGCGCAGGCGCAGGTCGCGCCGGTCGCGTCGCGCCGGCCACCAGATGAGCCCGCCGACCGCGATCAGCCAGGCCGCGGCCGCGACGAACGACATGTGGCTGCCGTCCCCGTAGTACAGCGACACGCCGACCGGCGGCAGCATCGTCAGGCTGAAGACCATCAGCAGCAGCCCGAGGATGCGCTGGATGGCGCGGAAACTCATCTCGCCGCCACCGTGCCGCTCACTCCTGGAACAGCCGCTCGACCGCTTCGACGTGGCGGCGGTCGGTGAGGAAGACGATCACATGGTCGTCGGCCTCGATCACGGTGTCGTGGTGGCCCATGATCACGTCCTGGCCGCGCACGATCGCACCGATGGTCGCGCCCTTGGGGAGCTTCACTTCCTCGACGCGGCGCCCGACGACCTTGCCGCCGCGCTGGCCGTGCGCGATCGCCTCGATCGCTTCCGCCGCGCCGCGGCGCAGCGAGTGCACGCGCACCACGTCGCCGCGGCGCACGTGCGCGAGCAGCGAGCCGATGGTGACCGACTGCGGCGAGATCGCCACGTCGATCGAGCCGCTCTGCATCATTTCGGCGTAGGCCGGGCGGTTGATCAGCGCCATGACGCGGTGCGCGCCGAGCCGCTTGGCGAGCATCGCCGAGAGGATGTTGGCCTCCTCGGCGTTGGTCAGCGAGCAGAACACGTCGGCGCTGTCGATGTTCTCCTCGATGAGCAGCTCCTCGTCGGCCGCGTCGCCGTGCAGCACGACGGCGCTGCGCAGGATCTCGGAGATGCGCCGCGCACGAGCCGCGTCGCGCTCGATGACCTTGACCTGGTAGCGCTCCTCGATGCGCTGCGCGAGGCGGAGGCCGATGTTGCCGCCGCCGGCGATGACCACGCGCTTCACCGAGTCCTCGACGCGGCGCAGCTCGATCATCACCTTGCGCATGTCCTCGGTCGCGGCGAGGAAGAACACCTCGTCGCCGTGGTGGATGATCGTGTCGCCCTCGGGCGGGATGCTGCCGCCCTCGCGGTAGATCGCGACCACGCGCGCGTCGACGTTCGGCAGGTGCTCGCGGATGCTGCGCAGCTGCTGGCCCACGAGCGGGCCGCCCTTCACGGCCTTGACGCCCACCAGCCGCACGCGGCCGTCGGCGAACTCGAGCACCTGGAGCGCGCCCGAATAGCGGATGAGCCGCTCGACGTACTGGGTGACCAGTTCCTCGGGGCTGATGTACACGTCCACCGGGAAGCCGGCGCCGTCGGGCGGTGGCGTGTCGGTGTCGAAGAACAGGCCCTCGTGGCCCGTGTAGGCGAGCGAGCGGATGCGGGCGATCTTGGTGCGGGTGCGGAACAGCGTCCACGCCACCTGGCAAGCGACCATGTTCACTTCGTCGCTGTTGGTGAGCGCGACGATCATGTCGGCGTTGGCGGCGCCCGCCATCTCGAGCACGTTGGGATGCGCGCCGTTGCCGGCCACCGTGCGGATGTCGAGGCGGTCCTGCAGGTCGCGCAACAGGTGGTCGTTGGTGTCCACGACGGTGACGTCGTTGGCCTCCTCGCGCGCGAGGTGGTAGGCAGCCGTCCGGCCGACCTGGCCGGCTCCGAGGATGATGATTTTCACCAGCGTTGCCCCGTGGGACTGATGCGCGCCGGGTGCTTGCCTGCGGCCGGCCCCTTCTATCGCGCGGCGGCCATTGTACGCCTCAGACGACCTCGAGGTTGGCGTAGCCCATCATCAGCCACTTGGTGCCCTGGCGCTCGAAATTCACCTGCACCCGCGCGTTCTGGCCCTGGCCCTCGACGTTGAGCACCACCCCGTCGCCGAACTTCGGGTGCCGGACGCGCTGCCCGAGCCGGAGGCTGCCCGGGGCGTCGTCCATGAACTTCGGGTTGCGGGCCGGCATCGACGGCGCGCGCTGCGCGGGCACGTAGGCCGGCCGCGACACCTGGACCTTGGGCCGCACCTCCTCGATCAGCTCGGCCGGGATCTCCGCGAGGAACCGCGACGGGGCGCCGTAGCTGTCCATGCCGTGCATGCGGCGCTGTTCGGCGAAGGTGAGGTAGAGGTGGCGCATGGCGCGCGTGGTGCCGACGTAGCAGAGCCGCCGCTCTTCCTCGAGGCCCTGCACGTCCATGATCGAGCGCTGGTGCGGGAACAGGCCGTCCTCGAGGCCGCACAGGAACACGACGGGAAACTCGAGACCCTTCGCCGTGTGCAGCGTCATCATCTGCACGCAGTCTTCCCACTCCTCGGCCTGGCCCTCGCCGGACTCGAGCACGGCGTGCGACAGGAAAGCCATGAGGGGCGGCATGTCGCCGTCCTCGGGCTCGAAGCCGCGGGCGGCGCTCACGAGTTCCTCGAGGTTCTCGAGCCGCGCTTCGCCCTTGTCGGCCTTCTCCTTCTGGTAGTGGCCGGCGAGGCCGCTCTGCTGGACGACGTGGTCCACCTGCTCGTGCAGCGGCAGGTCGCGCGTGTCGGCGTCGAGCTTCTCGATGAGCTGCAGGAACGCCTGCAGGCAGCCGGTCGCCCGTGCCCCGAGTTCCCCGGCGCACGGCGCCGCGGATTGCCAGAGTGACACCGAATGCGCCTTGGCGTAGGCACGCAGGACCTCGAGCGTGCGCGCGCCGATGCCGCGGGTGGGCAGGTTCACCACGCGCTCGAACGACGCGTCGTCGTCGCGGTTGGCGAGCAGGCGCAGGTAGGCCAGCGCGTCCTTGATTTCCTGGCGCTCGAAGAACCGCAGGCCGCCGTACACGCGGTACGGGATGCGCTGCGCGAGCAGGTACTCTTCGAAAACGCGTGACTGCGCGTTCGAGCGGTAGAGGATCGCCGTGTCCTTGCGGTTGCCGCCGCGCGACACCCAGTCCCGGATGCGGCTCACCACGAACTCCGCCTCGTCGCGCTCGTTGTAGGCGCGGTAGAGCTTGATGCGGTCGCCCTTGCCGCCGTCGGTCCAGAGCTTCTTGCCGATGCGGCCGCTGTTGTTGGCGATGATCGCGTTGGCCGCAGCGAGGATGTTGCCGGTGGAGCGGTAGTTCTGCTCGAGCCGGTAGAGCTGCGTGCCCGGGAAGTCGCGGCGGAACTGCTGCAGGTTCTCGACGCGCGCGCCGCGCCAGCGGTAGATCGACTGGTCGTCGTCGCCCACCACGAACGGCACGCTGGTGGCGCCCACCAGCGCCTTCATCCAGTTGTACTGGATGGTGTTGGTGTCCTGGAACTCGTCCACCAGCGCGTGGCCGAAGCGAGCGCGGTAGTGCTCGACGAGGCCCGGCGAGTCCTTCCACAGCTCGTAGCTGCGCAGCAGCAGCTCGGCGAAATCGACCACGCCGTTGCGTTTGCAGGCGTCCTCGTAGGCCTCGTACAGCTTGATCATCTGCCGGCGCGTCGGGTCGCCGTCGTCCTTGAGGTGCTTCGGGCGCAAGCCCTCGTCCTTCTGCGCGTTGATGAACCACGTCACCTCGCGCGGCACCCAGCGCGACTCGTCGAGCCCGGCCCCGCGGATGATGCGCTTCACGAGGCGCTGCTGGTCCTCTGCGTCGAGGATCGAGAAACCCTGCGGCAGGCCGGCCTCGCGCCAGTGCATGCGCAGCAGCCGGTGCGCGATGCCGTGGAACGTGCCGATCCACAGCGGCGCCGAGGGCAGCTCGAGCTGCTGCTCGATGCGCGCGCGCATCTCGCCCGCGGCCTTGTTGGTGAACGTGACGGCGAGGATGCCGTGCGGCGACACGCCCTCCACCTGCACCAGCCAGGCCACGCGGTGGGTGAGCACGCGCGTCTTGCCGCTGCCGGCGCCGGCCAGCACCAGCGTCGGGGCGAGCGGCGCAGTGACCGCTTGCCGCTGCGCGTCGTTCAGCGGACCGAGGAGGTGGGAGACGTCCATGGGAGGGGCGGCAAAATAGGGGACATTCTCCTATTTCGCAACAGCGAAATAGGAGAATGTCCCCTATTTCGCGGCCAGCCCGCGTGGCATCCAGCGCGCGACCATCACGCCCGCGATCACGGCGATGACGAGGTCGATCCAGCCGTACGACGGTGCCGCAGCACCCACCTGCAGCAGGCACAGCAGCAGCACGAGCAGCACCGTCACGCCTGCGGCGACGTGCGGCAGCAGCCCGGTGCCGGTGAGCAGCCACGCGAGCGCGACGTAGCTGAAGCCCTTGCCGGCCAGCTGTGCGGGCGGCGGGGGATTGCGGCTCAGGAACTCGCTCAAGGCCGGTACTTCGAGCGCAACCCCGTGGCTGCCGTGCATGGCAGGCATCAGCGCCACGGTCGCGAGCCAGGTGCCGAGTGCGGCCGCGAGCAGCGCCGAGCGGCCGCGATCCTCGACGCGGCTCAGCAGCACCAGCACCGGCAGCAGGACGGCGATCGCGGCGAGCTCGGCAAACACCAGGGTGTTGCCCGCGGTGAGCGTGCGTCCCACCAGCACCACTGCGATCACGAGCAGGAATGCGTCCACGCTGCGCTGGCGCTTCGCGAGGTGGAAGACGGCCTGCGCGACGACCAGCCAGCCGACGAAATAGGCTGCCAGCTCGGGCCAGCTGAACTCCGGGTTGAACAGCGGCCGCACCGCGCGCTTGATCTGCCGCAGGCTCGCGTCCGGCCACAAAGGCCACAGCCGCGCGATCAGCCACAGCACCAGCACGGTGAGCGCAACCGCACCCGACCGGCCGATCGGGTTGCCGCGCGGCGTCATGCGCGCGCCGAGCGCGTGCCACGTGGATCCGGCGAGCGCGCCGATGAGCGCGCCTGCGGCGTTGAGCGACAGGTCGGTCAGGCTCGGTACGCGCGGCGTGATCGACGCCTGCGTGACCTCGATGCCGAGCGACAGCAGTGCCCCGCACGCCGCGCCGAGCGCGATCCCCCACCACCGCCCGAAGCGCGGCTCGGCCACGAGCACGAGGCAGAAGCCGAGCGGCACGTACAGCAGCACGTTGTTGAACATGTCGCTGCGCCCGGCGCGCGCCCAATTGAGCTCGCGCAGCGTATCGAGCACCCCCGGGGCTTCCGCGTGGAAGCGGAACGGGTACAGCGACACGTAGAGGATCAGCGCGACGACCGCTGCGAGCAGCAGGGGCGCGGCGAAATGCGAGCGGCTCGCCACGGCC
>JAGVUU010000316.1 GCA_019136105.1 Gammaproteobacteria bacterium | reverse complement strand
CATCGCGCTCGACCAACTCCCGGAGGTCAAACACTGGGTTCGCAACCTTGAGCGACAGCCGGACTCCTCGTTCTGGCTGCCGACATCCACCGACCGCTTCTACCCGGACTTCGTGGCCGAACTCAACGACGGTCGAATACTGGTCGTCGAGTACAAGGGGGCGTTCCTGGTGAGCGGCGACGATGCGCGAGAAAAGCAGACGATCGGCTCGGTGTGGGCCTCCGCTTCCGGGGGGAAGTGCCGCTTCGTGATGGTGACCGATCCTAAGGCGGCCTCCGGAGCATCGCTCGAGAATCAGCTCAGAGGCGCGCTGTAACCAACGGGGCGCCGGCCGCAATATTGGCCAACTCGACTCGTCACAAGACGCTCCTCAGCCGATCCGTCCCAGGTCGCTGATTGAGTACGTGATGTCCGCGAAAGGCGTAGTCAGGCCAACGGCGATGGCACTCCTCTAGCGCTGTTAGCATCTCGGTCCTGGTCATGAGGCGCTCGAAGTAGCCGGGCCAGTCCTCGTACTCGTTTCGAAACGCATTGATGCAGCGCTGGACAATCCAAGCGCGCTCTTCCTGTCCCATCGCTCACCTTCCCAGGAAACGCACTGGCAGCGGGGATATCGGAGTCTCAGCCGGCCACCGTGGCTTTGCCGGATCCTGCCGGCGGCACCACGGCGCGCTGCCTTGCGGCAGCGGGCCGGCCAGGTTCGCGTTTCCTCGAGGTCGGCTGTCGAGCCGAGGCCGGGGCCTCGGCTCCGCACGCAGCCTCTCCACGCGCGTGACTTTCCCCGCTCCTCGGGGTAGCGGCGAGCAGGCGCAGGCCTTCCCGCTCGATGTTCCGGGCGGCGTTCACGTCCCGATCGTGAACGACCCCGCACTGCGGGCAGCGCCAGTGGCGCTCGCGCAGCTTGAGGTTCGTGTTGCGATAGTCGCAGCCCGGCGTCGAGCACAGCTGCGAGCTCGGGAAGAACGGATCGACCTTGACGATCGTCCGGCGATGCCAGCTCGCCTTGTAGGCGAGCTGCCGGGCGAGTTCGCCCATGCCGGCCTCGTGCAGGCGGCGGCGGAAGCCGCGGCGCAACGTGCGGGCCAGACCCCGGACATTGAGCGACTCGAGCGCGATCACCTGGTGCGTCACCACCAGCCGATGGCTCGCCTGATGCAGCGCCTCCCGACGCAGGTCGGCGAGCTGCGCCTGCAGGCGGCCCAGCTTCTGCTGGCGACGCCGCATGCGGTTCGAGGGCGCAAGGCGCGTGCCCTTCGGGCACGGCTGCGTCGGGTCGAGACCGGCGCGGGCCAGCGCGGCGCGGTAGCCGCGGGCATAGGCGCGCTGGTGCCGCTTCAGCGCCCGCTCGACCGCCCGCGTGCGCCGCGTCGCGGCGATGCGCTCACCCTGACTCGTGACCGCAACCTCCCTCACGCCCCGATCCACACCGACCGCCTCCCGGGGGGCGTTCGGACTGTGCGGCGCCGGCACTCCGTCCGCCGTGAGGGCGACGAACCAGCGCCCGGCGGCGTCCCGCGACAGCGTGGCGCTGCGCAGGCGCCCTGCGAGCGGGCGGGAGACCACGAACGGAACCCGGCCGACCCCGTCGAGCTGCACCGTGCCGCCGGCGCGATCGACCTGCTGGCGGCGCTGGTCGAGCGTGAAGCGGGCCGACTGCACGGTGCCGAACGCCTTCTTGCGCGGCCGCGCCGCGCGCCCGCGCAAGTAGTTCTGCCAGGCCCGGTTCAAGTCGCGCAGTGTCTGGTTGAACGGCTCCCGGGGCAGCTCGGCGAGCCACGCGGTGTCGGGCGCCGTGCGCAGTGCCGTGAACTCGCGCGACAGCGCCACCCAGGAGAGGTGCTGCTGCGTGGTGCGGTAGTGCTCGTCCTGGCGGCGCCACGCCCAGTTCCAGACGTAGCGACGCGCGCCGAACAACCGCTGCAGCTGCCGCTGCTGCGTCGGGCTCGGGTAGCTGCGCTGGCGATAGGCGCACTCGATGCTGCGGGCTGGCACGGCACTCATGCGTGGCAATCACATCGCTGGAAGATCCACTCCCGACACGCTACACCGGCCGCCGGCTGTGACAAGCGCCGGGTCGCTGCCCTCCGCCCGGCTGCGTCCGGCCGGTGCGCCCGACTGCTCACGGCCGATCGGACAGCGCCATGGCTTGCAGGGCGGGTCGTCAGCGTCCTGCTTCCTTCGAGGTTGCCTGCTGCAGGCGGCTCTTGTCGAGCAGACGTTTCGCGCGACATTGACAGGGAGGAGGCTCTGCCAATGCAAACCCAGTTCCCGTTGTCGCTCCGCGAGGCGCGCGCAGTTCGAGGCGCCCTGACCGAAGTACTCTGTTTGACGGCCAGCGACCGGGGCGATGCCGAGGTCGGGCGCGAGCGCGCGGTTGTCGAACGATTGATCGCCCGCCTGGACCGCCGCTTCGGTTCCGGGACTCAGTGGTCGCCGAAGCTGCGGTGACGGTCGTGGAACAGTTGCCACTCTGCCAGCGCTGGCGGGAACGTCGGGATCGATACCGCCCGGACGGCGAGCGCATTGAGCCCTCGCGCTACGGCGTTGACGTGATCTCGGACAAGGCGGCGGCCGCGTTCGTCGCGGAGCACCACTACGCGCCGAACGTACCGCCCCAGGTGCTGTCGGTCGGCCTGTTCGATGCGCATGCGATCGGCGCGCCACGCCTGGCGGGGGTGTGTGTCTTCTCGGTCTCGATGAATCAGCGCGCGATCCCGGCACGTGCCGGGCAGCCCGCCAACCGCGGCTGCGAGCTGGGGCGGCTCGTGCTGCTGGATGAGGTCCCATCCAACGGCGAGAGCTGGTTCGTATCGCGCGCGTTCCGGCTGTTGAGGCAGGAGAAGCCCCACCTGGTCGCGGTGGTGTCCTATAGCGATCCCCTACCCCGCCGGCGAAGCGACGGCTCTCTCTTCAAGGTCGGCCACATCGGAACGGTGTACCAGGCGCTCGGGGCGCGGTTCGTGGGGCGCTCGTCGCCGCGCACGTTGTTGATCGCGCACAACGGCACCGTGGTGAGCGAGCGAAGCCTGTCGAAGTTGAGAAACGACGAGCGCGGTGCGGGCTACGCTTACGACCAGCTGCGGGCATTGGGCGCGCCCGCCATCGAGACCAGGGAGAGTGGCGCGGCGTACGTTGCCAGAGTGACCTCCCTGCCCGTTTTCCGGCGTGTCGCGCATCCGGGCAACTTCACCTACGTGTGGGGAGTGGGGACGCGGAGGGAGCGCCAGGCAGTGGCCGCGGGCATGCCGCCTGCCCTCCCCTACCCCAAGGCGGCCTGACTTGTCGGGTTGAGATTGTGGGGGAGGATGGTCGCAGGTGGACTTCAAGGGTTCGGTCATGAACGAGGGGATGGGGCGGGAAGGAGAGGCGCGGCGAGCCCTACGGCGGGTGCTGCTCGCGGCCGAGACGATGGCGCGCGAACTGCGCCGGCGGGAGATCGACGGCGACTGTGTGGCGGGCGGACTGTGCGAGGAGTTCGAGCGGGCGCGGGATGCGTTTGAGGAATACGCGCCGCCGCTCGACAAGAACGACCTGCGTCACGTCGCCGAGGCGCTGCAGCGCGGCTGGGAGCGCGGGACGGCGCCGGCCGGTGCGTCTAACGCAGACGGGGCCACCGGATCATTGCTGCAGCGCTGGGGGCGGCGACTGGGCGTGGCGATCGGGGCATCGCGCGACCACGCTTGACCCACGGAGGGAATCGGCGATGACGATGTCGTTGGTGGACTGTGTGTGCGCGGAGTGCGGACATGAGAGCCAGGCGGACGCGGCCGATCTACGGCGCCTGGGCGCCCTGATGTGCGCGGAGTGCGGTTCAAGCATGGGCTTCATGTCAGACGACATGGACCCGATGGAGATCGGAATCGGTGAAAGAGACGACGGCGATGATGGGTAACACGACCCCTCCCCTCCCCCGCCTGGTGCGGCGGGCGCGAAACGCGATGGTGTATGCGAATGCGCTCGCGATCGGTGTGCCTGACGTCGTGGCGCGCGTGCTTGCTGGCCGAGGCCTCGCGCCGGATGCGGACCTCAAGGCGTTCCTCGAGGCGCGGCTCTCCTCGCTCGATGCGCCCGATACGCTGGCCGACCTGGAGCATGCGGCGACGCGGATCGCGCGAGCCATCATGAGCGGCGAAACGTGCGGGATCTGCACGGACTACGACTGCGACGGGATGAACGCCCACATGACGATAAGGCGGGCGATGGTCGAGGTGTTCGGTCACCCGCGCGAGAAGCTGTTGAGCTTCGTGGGTCACCGGCTGGAGGAAGGTTACGGTCTGTGCGAGCCCGTTGCAAATCGGATTCTGGCGGCGCGGCCGCGGCCGACGCTGCTGATCACCGCGGATCATGGGTCATCCGACGAAGTGCAGATTGCACGTCTTCGCGCAGCGGGGATCAGCACCTGTGTTACGGATCACCACAGCTTGCCGATGACGGGCCCGCCCGCCTCCGCCTATGCCGTCATCAATCCGCAGCGCTCGGACTGCGCCTACCCGGATGATGCGATCGCAGGCGGGATGGTGGCCTGGCTGGTGATGTGCGCCGTCCGGCGCGAGCTGATCGCGGCCGGATGGCTGCCGGAGTCGCGGGGAAACCCTCTGGTCGACCTGCTGGACTACGTCGCGGTGTCGACGACGGCCGACTGCGTCAGTATGTCCTCTGTGAACAACCGTGCGGTGGTTCGGGCCGGACTGCAGTTGATGAACACCAGGACGCGGGCGTGCTGGGCGGGGATGAAGCCGCTGCTAAAGACCGCGGTGTTCCGGGCGGAGACGATCGCGTTCGGGATCGCGCCGCGCATTCACGCGCGCTCGCGCCTTGCGGACAGCGAGCTCGGGCTCGAGTTTCTAGTTGCGGACGACGTGCATGAGGCGGGCCGCCTTGCGCAGGTGCTCGACCGACACAACCAGGAGCGGAAACTGATCGAGCGGGAGATGCTCGAGATGGCCCTGGCTGAAGCGGAGAGTCGCGTGGCCTGCGGACGCTCAGGACTGTCGCTGTTGCTCGCCGACGGTCATGCCGGTGTGGTTGGGCTGTCCAGCTCGCGCATCGTCGAGCGGTTCGGGCGACCGACCTTCGTGTTCGCACCGGTCGCGAACGACGACACGCTGATCACGGGATCGGGGCGAAGCATCGATGAGGTGCATCTGCGCAAGGCGCTGCAGTGGATGGCAGACTCCCGACCGCACCTGTTCGCCAGTCCGGGGACCAAGATGGGCGGACACAAGGCCGCGGCGGGCTCTCGGGTCCTGCGTCGTGACTTCGATGAATTCGAGGAGGCCTTCGATCTGGCGGTGCGCGCTCAGGTCGGCGACGCGGTGCTGGGGCCTTGGCGCTGGTCCGATGGCGAGCTGAGGCCACACGAGATCTCGCTCGAGACGGTGGCGCAACTCGAGCTGCTGGAGCCCACGGGGCGGGGGTTCGAGCCGGCGCGGTTCGACGGTGAGTTCCTGGTCGACGACGTGCGGGCGGTTGGTGATGGCACGCACCTCAAGCTCGGGTTGCGGCTGGCAGGGCGGCGGTACTCGGGCATCTGGTTCAAGGCTCGGGCGTCCACGGACGCGCCGATCCCTGTTGGGCCGGGTGAGACGGCCCACTTCGTGTTCGGCTTGCAAGCAAACGAGTTCAGGGGCGAGCGGCGCCTCGATCTGGTGATCGAAGCGCGGGTGAACTAACGGACGGCGGGCGCCGGTCAGGTCGGAGCGGAGAGCGGGGCCCCTAAGACGGGATCGGCCCTGAGGACGCTCGCAGCGCGGGGGTGTTGGAGATGAGGGAGAGCGAACCGGGCGTTCTGACCTGACGCTCATGGAACCGATGGAGCGCAAGGAGCTCCGGCGGTCGCAGCGCGGCAATCTTGGCCTGGTACTCCTGGTGAAGCTGCGCGATCGCTCGCTGATAGTCGACCTGCAAGTCGGCCAGGCGATCGAGCGAGAGGTTGTGCGTCCTCGAGAATCGGACCAGGCAGGACTTCACCTGCTCGGGCGTTTCCTGCCAGGCGGCAACATAGATCCCGAAGAGGTTCTCTTTCTTGGCGAGAGTGCCCCACTCGTGGGACTTGCGTTCCCGCTCGGCCGCATCCTCGATGTGGCGACAGACCTCACGGATCGCGGCCGCGACATCCTCGACCGGAAGCTCTTTGGACAGGAGGCGGAGCGCGCCAGCGGCGGCGGAGGCCTGCTCGGCCTGGTCGTGAATAGTGAAGGTGTAGAAGACGGTCGGCACGGCGTGCAGTCGACGCAGGGTCTCGGCAAGGCGCAAGCCGGAGGCGCCGCACGGGAGGTCGAAATCCACAACCGCGAGCAGCGGGCGGCACTGCGCCGCATACTCGACGGCCTCGACGGCCGAGTCCGTCACATGGACCGCAAGGCCGGCATTCTCCAGTTGCACCACCAGCGGGCCGCGCAAGCACGGCTGGGAATCGACCAAGAGGACCCTGCCCTGTACGGTTCCCGCTGCTGCCTCCATGACCCGCCCTCTTGTGCCTTGTGCTGCCGTTTTCGTGGCAGTTGAAGATAGCGCCCGAAAGTGAGCGAAATCAAGTGACTTTTTTAGCCGAGGGATCCAGCGCG
>JAGVUU010000113.1 GCA_019136105.1 Gammaproteobacteria bacterium | reverse complement strand
AGCAGCAGCATGCCGACACCCATCCAGCCCCACCACGGCATCAGTCGCTCTCCGGTCTCGTGAATCGACGAGTGCCCTTATAGCTGAATCTGGAGGCCGGCGGCTATCGGTGCTCGCGCAGCGAGCCTACTCTTCCAGCCGGTACAGGATCGCGTCGGGGGAATTCGGCTCGGGCAGCTTGCCAAGCCCGATCGCGCCGGAGCCCGCCAGCGCCACGGAATCACGGCGCACGAACGCCTCCTTGCCGTCCTGCGAGGTGACGAACGAGCCGTTGGTGCTCTGGTCGACGAGCAGCGCCTTGTTGCGTGCGATCTCGATGCGCGCGTGGATGCGCGAAATGAGGCTGCCCTTCACGACGATGTCGTTGTCCTCGGAGCGGCCGAGCGTGAGGCTCTGCTTGCGCTCGTCGAGCACGAACTCGCGGCCCTGGTAGCGCAGCCGCACGCGCTTGGGGCGGTGACCGGTGCGCGCATCCACCTCGATCGACGGCAGCATGCTGGTGGCGTCCTCCTGCTGCCACAGCACCTCGAACAGTTCCATTTCCTCGGTGCGGCCGCGGACCGGCGTCGTGTCGATCTGGCGCGTCATCGCCCGCCACTCCGGCGACAGCCGAGCCACCGTGTCGGACGAGAGGATGATCTGCCCGGCCTTCGCCTGGCTGGTCATGCGGTTGGCCGTGTGCACGGAGGCGCCGAAGATGTCGCGCTTCTCGAGCACCACGGGCCCGAAGTGGCAGCCGATGCGGATCGCGACGTGCTGGCCCTGCACGCTCAGCGCCGGGTGCACGCTGATGTCGTGCTGCATCTCGGCCGCTGCGTTCGCCGCATCATTGGCCGTCGGGAAGATGGCCAGGATCTCGTCGCCGATGGTCTTGATGACGTTGCCGCGGTTGCGGACGGTGGCGGCGCGCATCACGTCGATGCAGGTCACGATCATGTCGCGCGCCGGCAGGTCGCCCAGCACCTCGAAGAGGCGCGTGCTGCCCACGACGTCCGCGAACAGGACGGCGACTTCCGCATCCGAACTCATAATCCAGTCATTATACATATCGCGTTCACGCCGCCCGTTCGAACACGCGCAGCGACTGCCGCAGCACGTCTGCCCCAGCTCCCTTGCGCGCCCCCTGCTCGCCCAGGAACCGCCGCCACGAGCGCGTGCCGGGGAAACCGGTGTACAGGCCGTGGATGTGCCGCAACATAAGCGGCAACCGATGCCCTCCTTGCAGCATTCGCTCGACGTAACGTGCGTATTGCTCGACGATCGCCTCGCGCGACGGCAGCGGCCAGCCGGGGTCCACGAACGCCCGGTGCAATTCCGCGAGCAGGTAAGGCTCGTGGTACGCCTGCCGCCCGAGCATCACGCCGTCGAACTGTGGCAGCCACTCTCGAACCTGCTCCAGCAACTTGAGCCCGCCGTTCAGGATCACCGTGAGCCCCGGGTGCTCCTGCTTCAGGCGCAACGGCACTTCGTAGCGCAGCGGCGGCACCTCGCGGTTCTCCTTCGGGCTCAAGCCCTGCAGGTGGGCCTTGCGCGCGTGCACGATGAACGTGTCCACCCCCGCCTCGCGCACCGTCGCGATGAACCGCTCGAAGAAGGCGTAGTCGTCCTGGTCGTCGATGCCGATGCGGCACTTGACCGTGACGGGCACGTCCACCGCCTCGCGCATCGCCCGCACGCAATCGGCCACGAGCGCCGGCTCGGCCATCAGGCACGCACCAAAGCGGCCGCTCTGCACGCGATCGCTCGGGCAACCGACGTTGAGGTTGATCTCGTCGTAACCGCGGTCGGCGCCGAGCCGCGCGGCACGGGCGAGCAATGCCGGATCCGAGCCGCCGAGCTGCAGCGCCACCGGGTGCTCGCTCGGGTCGAACCCCAACAGCCGCTCGACGTCGCCGTGCGCCAGCGCCTGTGCCGTCACCATCTCGGTGTAGAGCAGCGCGCCGGGGCTCACCAGCCGCAGCAGGTAGCGGCAGTGGCGGTCCGTGTAGTCCATCATCGGCGCGACGGAGATGCGGCGGTCGATCACCGGGCCGTCTCCATCACCAGCCAGTTCACGACCGCGCGCAGCGCATCTTCCTGCGACGCGCCGTCGGCCACCGCGCGCTCGTAAACCTGCAGCTGCCGATGCGCGCTGGTGCCGCGCGCCAGGATGTCCGGCAACCGCGCGATCTCGGCGCTGCAGCCGAGCACGGCGGCGTCCTCGGCCACGAGCGCCACCATCTCCTCGAGAAGCCCGGCGAACGGCACCACCCGCTGCCGGCCGAGGTCGAGCAGGCCCGCGTCGTACGAATAGCGCATCGCGCGCCAGCGGTTCTCGCCGAGCAACAGGTGCGAATACATGCGCCAGCGCTGGTTCGCGCGACGCAGCCGCCACAGCATGCGTACCAGGCACTGGTTGAGCGCTGCGAGGCTCAGCGCGTCCTCGAGCGAGGTGCAGCAGTCCATCACGCGCGTCTCGAGCGTGGGGTAGCGTGCGCTCGGGCGCAGGTCCCACCAGATGCGCGAGTTGTCGGCGATGATGCCGGTCTCGACCAGCACGTCGGTGTGGCGGCGGTACTCGCCCCAGCTCGAGAACTGCTCGGGCAACCCGGTGCGCGGCACGCCGTTGAAGATCATCAACCGGAACGACATCAGCCCGGTGCGCTCCCCTTCCCAGAACGGCGAGCTGCAGGACAGCGCGAGCAGGTGCGGCAGGAAGTACGTGAGCTGGTTCATCAGGTCGATGCGCAGGTCGTCGTCCTCGACGCCAACGTGCACGTGCAGGCCGCAGATCATCATGCGGCGCGCGGCGCCCTGCATTTCCTCGAGTAGCGCGACGTAGCGCTCCTTGTCGGTGCGCTTCTGCTTCGACGTGAGCGAGAACGGATGGCTCGACGCGGCGATCGGCGCGAGCCCGAACCGCCCGGCTTCCTCGATCACCGCGCGGCGCAGGGCGGTGAGTGCCTGCCGCGCCTCGCTGATGTCGCGGCACACCGGCGTCGCCACCTCGACCTGGGCGCGCAGGAACTCCGGGAATGCGCGGCCGGCCGTGCGCTCGTTCAGTGCCTCGAACAGCTCGTCCGGGGGTTCGGCCGCCACCGCACCGGTCTCGCGATCGACGAGCAGGTATTCCTCCTCCAGCCCGAGAGTCAGCGCGGGTTCGCGAATCGCCATGAGGACTCCGAATCGTCGCGCACCCGGCGCAGGTTGGCGTCGGCGACGAGGTCGCGCAGCAGGCGCGCGAGCAGCCGCACCCAGCGCTCGATGCCGGCGGGTGACTCGAGCGTGTCCTGGCGCACCTCGATGCAGACGTGCGGCAGGCCCGCCTGCTCGGCGTGGTGATCGATCGTGTAATCGGACGGGTGCTTGCCGCTGTAGGGCTCGTTGTCGCCCACGACGAGGCCCTCGACCGCCCGCAGGCCTTCGATCAGGCGGCGCGCGCTCGCCTCGTCCTTGTCCCACAGCACGCCCACGTGCCACGGCCGCGCCGTCCCCGCCATCTCGGGGGTGAAGGTGTGCACCGAGACCACCATCGGCACCACTTCGCGGCGCCGGAAATCCGCAAGCATCGCGGCGATCGCCTCGTGGTAGGGATCGAAGAAGCAGCCGAGCCTCCGCCGGCGGTCGAATTCGCCGAGCGCGGCGTTGCCCGGGACTTCCCAGCCGTCACTGACGCTCCGGAAGGCCTCGGGGTCGTCCGGATGGCGGTTGCAGTCCACCACCAGGCGCGAGTAGCCGGCCAGCACCGCCGGGGCGTCGAGCGCGTGCGACAGCCCACGGGCCAGTTCACCCGCGCCGATGTCCCAGGCGATGTGCTGCCAGCCGGCAAGCTCGGGCAGGCCGAGGCGATTCATGGCCCTGGGGAAGGCGCGGCTCGCGTGGTCGCAGATGACCAGCGCCGGGGCCGTACCATGCTCGTGGAGTATGACGAACGGGGCGGGGTCGTCCCGGCCGATCAGGGGGTGCATGGCCGGATTGTAGCCCATGCCCCCGAATGCGACCCCTGTCACACCCGGCCGACGCAGGCGGCGCCTAGTATCCCCGTCGACCCGTCCCAAGTGGGGGACGGCGCGTGGAATTTCACACGGATGCGGCGCGCCGGAACAGCCAAGAACGACGCCCTGTTCGGTCACTTGCGGCCTTGCCGGAAGGCGACGGCGACGTCGCGGCCGTTCGCTGCGCCCTGTCCCCCGTGCCCGATCCCACATCCCCTTCCGCCGTGAGCCTGCATCCCCTCCTGAAGCAGCAGTTCGAGGACGCGCGCCAGGCGACCGGCCAGCTCGACCTGCGCAAGCTGCTGCAGGCCATCAGTTCGGCCTACGGCGAGTGGGACGAGGAGCGCCGCGGCGTCGTGCGCTCGATGAAGCTGCTCGCCGACGAGACCAGCGCCTACACCCGCGAAGTTCGCGAGAGCGCAGCGTCCCAGCTCCAGGTGATCCTCGACCACGTGAAGGACGCGATCCTCACCGTGGACGAAGACGGCCGCGTCGAGACGCTGAATTCCATCGGTGAGCGGGTCTTCGGCTACGACGAGGACGCCGTCAACGGCCGCACGCTCGACGTGCTCATCCCCTCACTCGCGCGGCGCCCGCGTCTCACCGAAGCGCTCGAGGAACTGGCCGAGTCCCTCGAGGACACGCAGGTGGACCTGGCGCCGCGCGAGACCAAGGCCCGGCGCAAGGACGGCACGCTGTTCGACGCCGAGCTCGGCGTGAGCAAGGTGAAGCTCGACCGGCGCGAGGTCTATATCGTCTGCCTGCGCGACACCAGCGACCGCAAGCGCGCCGAGGCGGCCATCCGCGAGAGCGAGGCCCGCTACCGCACGCTGGTCGAGAACGCGCCCGAGGCCATCGTCGTGCTCGACGTGGACCGCGGCAGGTTCGTCGAGTGCAACGAGAACGCCGTGCGCTTCTTCAAGATGACGCGCGATGAGCTGCTCGCGGCCGGCCCCGAGAAGGTCAGCCCCACGCTGCAGGCGGACGGCACGCCATCGTTCGGCGTGGCGCGCGGCTACATCGACCGCGCGCTCGCGGGCGAGGCACCGTGCTTCGAATGGACGCACCGTGACGCACTGGGACACGAGATCCCCTGCGAGGTCCGCCTGGTGCGGCTGCCCTCCTCGTCGAGCCGCCTGATTCGCGGCAGCATCACCGACATCACCGAGCGCAAGCGGGCCGAGTTCCTGGCCGTCGGCGAGCGGCGCGTGTTCGAGCGAATCACCGGCAACGTGGACCTGCCCGACACGCTCGAGGCGATCGCCGAGACCGCCGAGCGCGTCACGCCCGAGGCGCTGTGCGCCGTGAGCAAGTACGATGCCCACGACAACGTGCTGAAGCAGGTGGCCGGGCGCCGCCTGCCCGCGCATTTCCAGCGCACGCTGGAGCGCATCGCGGTGAGTCCGCGCGGCGGGTCGTGCGCCGCCGCAGTGTTCCTGCAGCGCCAGGTCGTGGTGGCCGAGATCGCGCGCGATGCGCTGTGGGAGGAACTGCGTGCCCCGGCCCTGGCCGCAGGCCTGCGCGCCTGCTGGTCCACGCCGATCCGCGCCTCCGACGGCCGCACGCTCGGCACCGTGGCACTCTACTTCCACCAGCCGCGCAGCCCACTGCGCCGCGATTTCGAGCTCATGGCCCGACTCACGGCACTCGCTGGCATCGCGATCGAACGCAAGCAGGCCGAGGCGGCGCTGCGCTGCAGCGAGGCGCGGTACCGCGGGCTGTTCGAGAACGTGGTCGAGGGTGTGTACCGGGCGTCCGTGGACGGCCGGCTCGAATCTGCCAACCCGGCCCTCGTGGAGATGCTGGGCTTCGACAGCGTCGCCGAGTTGCTCGCACTGCCGACGACCCAGTCGCTGTACGTGAATTCCGGCGACCGCGAGCACGTCGTCGGTTCGCTGCACCGCGACGGCCGCGTGCGCGACGCGGAGTTCCAGCTGCGTCGCCGTGACGGCACCGTCATCACCGTGGTGGAGAACGCACGCGTGGTGCGCGACCCCGACGGCAGCATCGTCGGCTACGAAGGCACGCTGGCCGACATCACGGAGCGCAAGCGGGCCGAGGTGCAGCTGTCGCAGGAGAAGGAGAAGGCCCAGGTCACGCTGCAGTCGATCGGCGACGCGGTCATCACCGCCGACGCGGACGGCCGCATCGAGTACCTGAACCCGGTGGCCGAGTCGCTCACCGGCTGGGAGACGCGCGAGGCCGCGGGCCGGCCCGCGAGCGACGTGTTCCGGGTGCTGGGCGAGTCGACGCGCCAGCCCATCGACAGCTCGATCCTGCGCTGCCTGCGCGAGGGCCGCACGGTCGAACTCACCGAGCCGTCGCTGCTCGTCAACCGGCGCGGCCAGGAAATCTCGATCCAGGACTCCGCCGCCCCGATCCGCGACCGCAGCGGCCGCCTGATCGGCGCGGTGATGGTGTTCCACGACGTCAGCCAGGAACGGCGCCTGCAGCGCGCACTCGCGTACCAGGCGACGCACGACCAGCTCACCGGCCTGATCAACCGCCGCGAGTTCGAGTCGCGCGTCAACGAAGCGCTGGCGCTCGCGCGCGTCGAGCCCACCCTGAGCCACGTCCTGATGTACCTGGACCTCGACCAGTTCAAGGTCGTGAACGACACCTGCGGCCACGAAGCCGGCGACCGCCTGCTCAAGCA
>JAGVUU010000105.1 GCA_019136105.1 Gammaproteobacteria bacterium | reverse complement strand
GCTGTGCGAGCGCGAGCGTTGCCCGTTCGCGGTGATCGGCGAAGTGACCGACGATGGCCGCCTGGTGGTCGAGGACCCGTTGTTCGGGAACCGGCCGGTGGACATGCCGCTCGTCACGCTGCTCGGCAAGCCGCCGCGCATGACGCGCGATGTGAAGCGGCTGCCCGGCGCGACGGACGATTTCGATCCGGCAGCGATCGACCCGCGGGAGGCAGCGCTGCGCCTCATGCGCCTGCCGACCATCGCCGACAAGACGTTCCTGATCACGATCGGCGACCGCTCGGTCGGCGGCATGATCAGCCGCGATCCGCTGGTGGGCCCGTGGCAGGTGCCCGTGAGCGACGTCGCCGTGACCGTGAGCGACTACTTCTCGCACCACGGCGAGGCGATGGCCATGGGCGAGCGCACGCCGCTCGCGCTGCTGGATGCTGCCGCGTCGGGCCGGATGGCCGTGTGCGAGGCGGTGACCAACATCGCAGCCGCCGACGTCGCCCGCATCGAGGACATCCGGCTGTCCGCCAACTGGATGGCGGCCTGCGGCGAGCCCGGCGAGGATGCCGACCTGTTCGACACGGTGCACGCAGTCGGCATGGACATCTGTCCCGAGCTCGGCATCGCCATCCCGGTGGGCAAGGATTCGCTGTCGATGAAGACGGCCTGGCGCGACGGCGACGAGACGCGCAAGGTCGTGGCGCCCGTGTCGCTCATCGTGTCGGCGTTCGCGCCGGTGGTGGACGTGCGGCGCACGCTCACTCCCGAGCTGTGCACGCAGTGCGGCGATTCCCGCTTGCTGCTCATCGACCTCGGGGCCGGCCGCAACCGGATCGGCGGATCGTGCCTGGCGCAGGTGTACGGCAAGGTCGGCCGCGAAGCGCCCGACTGCGACGACGCCGGCCGCGTGCGGGGGTTCTTCGAGGCCGTCGCGCGCCTGCGCTCCGAGGGGCTCGCGCTCGCTTATCACGACCGGTCCGACGGCGGCCTGTTCGTGACGCTGGCGGAGATGGCGTTCGCCGGGCGATGCGGGCTCGAGATCGAGCTCGGCTCGGCCGGCGGTGCCGGGACCGTTGCTGCCCTGTTTGCGGAAGAACTCGGCGCCGTCATCCAGATTCGTGCGGCCGACGAGACGCGCGTGATGCAGATCCTCGGCGAGACCGGCATCGCCGACCTCACGAGCACGATCGGCCGCGTCGTGGCCCAGGACCTGATCTCGATCCGCGACGCGCGGGGCGAGGTGCTGTCCGTATCGCGCACCGAGCTGCGACGCGCGTGGTCGGAGACCAGCCACCTGATGCAGTCGCTGCGCGACAACCCCGACTGCGCGCGTGAGGAGTACGAGCGCGCCACAGATCCGTTCGACCCGGGCCTGTTCGCCCACCTCACGTTCGACGCGGGCGACGACGTTGCCGCCCCGTACGTACAGACGGGCGTGCGGCCGCGTGTCGCGATCCTGCGCGAGCAGGGCGTCAACAGCCAGATGGAGATGGCCGCTGCGTTCCACCGCGCGGGCTTCGAATCCCTCGACGTGCACATGACCGACCTGATCGCCGGCCGCGTGCGGCTCGACGACTTCCGCGGGCTGGTGGCCTGCGGCGGGTTCTCGTACGGCGACGTGCTCGGCGCCGGCGAGGGCTGGGCCAAGTCGATCCTGTTCAACGCGCAGCTGCGCGGGCAGTTCGGCACCTTCTTCGAACGCGCCGACACGTTCACGCTCGGCGTGTGCAACGGATGCCAGATGCTGTCGGCCCTGAAGCCGCTCATCCCCGGTACGGAACACTGGCCGCGCTTCGTGCGCAACCGCTCGGAACAATTCGAAGGCCGCGTCGGGCTGGTCGAGGTGCTGCCCACGCCCTCGGTGTTCTTCGCCGGGATGGCGGGCAGCGTGCTGCCGATCGCAATCGCGCACGGCGAGGGGCGGGCCGAGTTCCCGCATGCCGCGGCACTCGCGCACTGTGCGGGCAGCGGCCTCGTGAGCCTGCGCTTCGTGGACAATCGCGGGCGCGCGACCGAGACCTATCCCGCCAATCCCAACGGCTCACCGCAGGGCATCACCGGCCTCACCAGCCGTGACGGCCGCGCGACCATCCTGATGCCGCACCCGGAACGCGTGTTCCGTACGGTTCAGAATTCCTGGCACCCGGCGGACTGGGGCGAGGACAGCGGGTGGATGCGGATGTTCCGCAACGCGCGGGTCTGGGTCGGCTAGCGACGCGACCGCGACGGACGGGCGTCAGTCTGAACTGACCGCCCGCCCGATGCTGGTGATCTTCGGCAGCGATTCCTCGGCGAAGAAGCGCCGCACCATCATCGCCTGCTGCAGCTTGCCCTTGCGCACGTAGGCTTCGTAGAGCATGTCCTTCACGAGCTCGAGCAGCACGCCGGACTCGTAGGCGCCGATCTCCGGCATCGACGGGTAGGCATCGGCGTCGGTGTTGAAGAGCGCCCTCTTGACGCTGCCGAACGTCTCGTGGTCGATCTCCGCCATCTCGCGCGCCTCGGCGAGCTGGTTGAAGATCTTCATGCGGCCGTTCTCGCCGAGGTCGTTGATCACGGCCTGGGCCGTGCGCCGGCACATCGAGGCGAACGCGTTGAAGTGCCCAGCCGAATAGCATCCGAGCGCCTCGCGGAACAGCTTCTCGCTCTCCTCGGGCAGGTAGGTGAAGTTGAACTTCTCGCGTGCCCGTTCGAGCTCGACGAAGTTGTTGGCGAGTTCCACGCGGTTGGCCGCGTACATCTTCACCGCGAAGCGCAGGAAGATCGGGGCGTTGCACGAATCGCAGCGGTACACGACGCCCACGTGGCTGGGCCGCGCGGACACCAGCTCGGCGTATTGCGGAACCGACACCGCCGTGATGTGCGAGAACACCTGGCAATGCGGGCAGTTGAGCGCCAGGCTGCGCTCCTGGTCGTGGTGCAGGCGGCTGTTCGCGTCGACGTAGACGGACATGGGCGGTATCCGCGTCAGGACTTCGTGGCCGAGTGTAGCCGAACGGCCCGGCCATGGGCACTGTCCCTCACCGGGCCGCGAGGCTGTCTCCCGCAGCAGCGTTGAGCGGCTCGACCGCGATGCTGCCGGCCGCGACCATCCGCACGTCGAAGCGCGCGCCGTCGGCCATCGGCAGCCACGGTCCCGACAGCGGCCGGGTCGCGACCAGCGGCTTGCCCCGGCCGGCGCCCAGGCGTGCCAGCCACGGTGCCCGCTCGTCGCCACGGGTCAGCCGGGCGGTGATGCCCATCGCCAGTCCCGCAGCAGGGGCGGGGGCAGGGCGGGAGACGACCGCCTCGATGCGGTATCGCGGCCGCGAGCCGAGGCGCACGGCGCCGTCACTCCAGTCGAGCACGCTCAGGTCGAGTCGCCATTCGTCGCCGGCGAGTTCGACGACCTGCATGCGGCCCGCCGGCACGCGAGTCACGGCCACGCGGAAGCGGCTCGGCCCGATGCGCTCGAAGAACACCTCCGCCACCGGCCGCTCGGGCACGCGCAGGTCGTACGTCTCGACATACCGCACGAGCGGCCAGCCGAGGGTGACGGTGACCCCGAGCAGCACGGCCAGAAGCAGGTGTCCTGCGGCGGCCCAGCGACGGCCCGCGAGCCAACGGCTCCAGGAGAGGAGCGCCACGACGATCGCGAAGCCGGCACAGACGACGAGGACCGGCCGCACCGGGCTCATCCGATGAACTGCGACCACGCGCCGGCACGGACCAGCGCGGCGAGCGTCTCGATGTCCCGGTCGAGGCGGTGATCGCGGGGGCGCAGGGGCACGTGCTCGCGAACCAGGGCGTGCACGCGTTGCAGCCCGGGCGTGGTGGCGAGAGGCCGCATGGCATCCACGGCCCGGGCAGCGGCAAGCAGTTCGATTCCCAGCACGCGCGCCGTGTTGGCGCAGATCGTGAGCAGCTTGCGCCCCGCCCAGGGGGCCATGCTCACGTGGTCTTCCTGCCCGGCGGAGGTCGGCAGGCTGTCCACCGACGCAGGGTGAGCCAGCGTCTTGTTCTCGGACACGAGCGCCGCCGCCGTGACGTGCGCCATCATGAAGCCCGACTCGAGGCCCGGCTCGGTCGCAAGGAACATGTTCAGGTTCGGATTGACGCGGCGGTCGAGCAGGTCGATGCGCCGCTCGGAGATGCTGGCGAGTTCGGCTACGGCGATCGCGAGATAGTCGCTCACGAAGCCGATCGGCTCGGCGTGGAAGTTCCCGCCCGAGAGGATGTCGGCGCCGAAGATGAGCGGGTTGTCGGAGACGCCATTCGCCGCCGCGCCGAGCACCTGGCGCGCATGCTCGAGGGTGTGTTCGACGGCGCCGAACACCTGCGGCATGCAACGCACGGCATACGGGTCCTGCACGCGCTCGCAGTGCTCGTGGCTGCGCAGGATCTCGCTGTCGGTGAGCAACGAGCGCAGCCGCGCGGCGGCTTTCTGCTGGCCCGGCAGGCCGCTTGCCTCGTGGATGCGGGCGTCGAAGGGTGCGTGGCTGCCGGCGAGACCTTCCACCGTGAGCGCGCCGGCGACGATCGACGCGTCGAGCAGCCGCTCGGCCTGGAACAGGCCCTCGAGGGCGAGCGCGAGGCTCAACTGTGTGCCGTTCAGCAGCGCGAGCCCTTCTTTCGCCTGCGGCGAAAGCGGCTCGAACCCGGCCGCGGCCGGCACGGCGTCACCCTCGATTCGATCGTCGCCGCGTTTGGCCTCGCCTTCGCCGATGAGCGCCAGCCCGATGTGCGCGAGCGGTGCGAGGTCGCCCGATGCGCCGACCGAGCCCTGCGACGGCACGATGGGGAGAACGTCGGCGTTCAGCAGCGCGAGCAGCATGTCGGCCATCACGGGCCGCGCGCCGGAGTAGCCGGCCGCCAGTGCGTTCGCCTTCAGAAGCAACATCCGACGCACGATGTGCGGAGGCAGGGGATCGCCCGTGCCACAGGCGTGGCTGCGGATCAGGTTGAGCTGCAGCTTGCGGGTCTTGGCGGCGGGGATGATGCGGTTCGCGAACGCGCCGAAGCCGGTGTTGATGCCGTACGACACCTCGCCCTGGGCAATGGCGCGCTCGACCGCCTGCACCGAGGCCTGCATGCGCCGGCGGGCCGCGGCGGCGAGACGCACCACCGGCCGCTTCGCCTCGAACTCGCGCAGCCGTGCGAGCGTGAGCCGCGTGCCGTCGATCTCGAGCGTGGCCCTGCGTGGTGCTTTCGCCATGGCGTCCCCCGGCGGCAGTGTACGCGGATCAGGCGTGCAGCGGCCGGTAGCGGACGCGGTGCGGCTGCTCGGCGTCGTCGCCGCGGCGCTTCTTGAGGTCCTCGACGTACTCCGAGTAGTTGCCCTCGAACCAGACCACCTCCGAGTTGCCCTCGAACGCGAGGATGTGGGTCGCGATGCGGTCGAGGAACCAGCGGTCGTGCGAGATCACCACGGCGCAACCCGGGAAGCTGAGGAGGGCCTCCTCCAGCGCGCGCAGGGTTTCGACGTCGAGGTCGTTGGTGGGCTCGTCGAGCAGGATGACGTTGCCGCCCTCCTTCAACACCTTGGCGAGGTGCACGCGGTTGCGCTCGCCGCCCGACAGTTCGCCGATCGACTGCTGCTGTTGTGAGCCGCGGAAATTGAAGCGACCCACGTAGGCACGCGACGGGGTCTCGTAGTTGCCGACCTTGAGCATGTCGAGGCCGTTCGAGATCTCCTGCCAGACGGTCTTCTTGTCGTCCAGGGACTGACGCGACTGGTCGACGTAGGCGAGTTGCACCGTGGGCCCGATGCGGATCTCTCCGGCGTCGGCCTTCTCCTGCCCCGTGATCATGCGGAACAGCGTGGTCTTGCCGGCGCCGTTCGGGCCGATGATGCCGACGATGCCGCCCTGCGGCAGGTTGAAGTCGAGGTTCTCGAACAGCACCTTTTCGCCGTAGGCCTTCGACAGGCCCTTGGCCTCGATGACCAGCTCGCCGAGCCGCGGACCCGGCGGGATGTAGATCTCGTTGGTTTCGTTGCGCTCCTGGAACTCGCGCGACTGCAGTTCCTCGAAGCGCTGCATGCGGGCCTTGCTCTTGGCCTGGCGCGCCTTCGGGTTCTGGCGCACCCACTCGAGCTCGCGCGCCAGCATCTTCTTGAGCGCTTCCTGCTGCTGCTCCTCGACCTTGAGGCGCGCTTCCTTCTGTTCGAGCCACGAGGAGTAGTTGCCCTGCCACGGGATGCCGTGGCCGCGGTCGAGCTCGAGGATCCAGCCCGCCACGTTGTCGAGGAAGTAGCGGTCGTGGGTCACGGCAATGACCGTGCCCGGGTACTGCTCGAGGAAGTGCTCGAGCCAGCGCACCGACTCGGCGTCGAGGTGGTTGGTGGGCTCGTCGAGCAGCAGCATGTCGGGCTTCGACAGCAGCAGCTGGCACAGCGCCACGCGGCGGCGCTCGCCGCCGGAGATCTTCGTGACGTCGGCGTCCCACGGCGGCAGGCGCAGCGCGTCGGCGGCCACCTCGAGCTGGCGGTCGAGGTTGTGGCCGTCGGTCGCCTGGATGATGGCTTCGAGCTTTGCCTGCTCGGCTGCGATCTTGTCGAAGTCGGCATCGGGGTCGGCGTAGGCCGCGTACACCTCGTCGAGGCGCTTCAGCGCGTCCTTGATGTGGGCGACCGCGACTTCGACGTTGCCGCGCACGTCCTTGGTGGGGTCGAGCTGCGGCTCCTGCGGCAGGAAACCGATCTTGATGCCCGGCTGCGGCCGTGCCTCGCCCTCGAATTCCTTGTCCACGCCGGCCATGATCCGGAGGAGGGTGGACTTGCCCGAGC
>JAGVUU010000240.1 GCA_019136105.1 Gammaproteobacteria bacterium | reverse complement strand
GACCATCACGGCCACTCTGCGGCGCCAACTGGACCGTCCCGCCGGGTGCGTATGGTTCGAGATGGAGTCTGCCGTGCGATCGGGCCTGCCGATTCCCTTGCCCACCGCATCCAGTGGCCATTATTGCGTCGCGCCCGGCGAAACGGGTCTGCGCGTCACCTACCAGCAGGCGGCCGAGACGGATGCATCGCTGCTGAGGGCCGTTTGGCTGCGCTATGCCCGGTCCGAGGCCGTCGCCTTTGCCAACGACATGGAGGCCTACGTTCGAGCCAATGCCGATTGAACGGGCCAGCGCGCTCAGTCCAGCGTCAGTCCTGCCGCCACCATCGCCGCTTCGACCGTGGCGTGCAGCCCCGGCGACAGCGGTGTGAGCGGCAGGCGAATGCCCGTCCCGATGAGTCCCATGCGGTGCACGGCCCACTTCACTGGGATCGGATTCGCCTCGACGAAAAGCGCCTTGTGCAGCGGGATCAACCGCTCGTTGATCGCCGCCGCCTCGCCGTGCCGGCCTTCGAGCCCCGCCGCACACAAATCGTGCATGGCGCGAGCGGCGACGTTCGCGGTCACCGAGATGACGCCCTTGGCACCGACGCGGATCAACTCGGCCGCCGTCGGGTCGTCGCCCGACAGCACGATGAACCCCGGCCGCGCCTGCCGCAGGATCGCCTCGCTGCGGGCCACGTCGCCCGTGGCTTCCTTCACGCCCACGATGCGCGGGTGGTGCGAGAGGCGCACCACCGTGTCGGCGAGCATGTCGCATGCGGTCCGGCCGGGCACGTTGTAGAGGATCACCGGGACACCCACCGCATCGGCGATGGCGGTGAAGTGACGGAAGAGGCCTTCCTGGGTCGGCCTGTTGTAGTACGGCGTGACGACCAGCAGCGCATCGGCCCCAGCGGCCTCCGCCGCTTGCGACAGCGCGACGCTCTTGGCGGTGCTGTTGGTGCCGCTGCCCGCGATGACCGGCATGCGTCCGCCGACGCGCGCCTTGGCCCGGCGCACCAGTTCCTCGAGCTCGCTGCGATCGAGGACCGGCGACTCACCGGTGGTGCCGCCGACGACCACGCCGTCGGTGCCTTCGCGCAAGTGGAAATCGAGCAGGGCGTCCCACGCAGCGAAATCGATCGTCCCGTCGTCACGCATCGGCGTGACGAGTGCCGGGATGCTGCCCTTGAACATGCTGGCCCCTCGACGGTGGATGGGACGATGCTACTGAAGCGCCGCCTCGCGGCGCAAGGAAAGCGCGTGCACGGCGGGCCGCCGCCCCGTTACACTGACGGCTTGGAAACACCCATGAAACAGCTCATCGCCATCTCCGCCATCGGTAGTGACCGCACCGGGCTGGTCTACGACGTCACCCGCGTCGTCGTCGACTGCGGCGGCAACATCCTCGAGAGCCGCATGACGGCGCTCGGCAACGAGTTCGCCGTGCTGATGCTGGTCGCCGGCAACTGGCACACGCTCGCCAAGCTCGAAGGCGAACTCGCGAAGCTCGGCGAGTCGTCGGGCCTCACGATCACGAGCCGCCGCACCGAGCCGCGCCCGCCGCGGGCCGACATGGTCTCGTACACCGTCGACGTCGTGTGCCTCGACCAGCCGGGCGTGCTCCACGCGCTGGCGGGCTTCTTCTCGTCGCGCGGCATCGACATCGGCGACATCACCACGCGCAGCTACAACGCCGCCCACACCGGCGCGCCGATGTTCTCCGTCTACATGGTGGTGCACGTGCCGACCCGGGTGCACATCGCCGCCCTGCGCGAGGAATTCCTCGACCTCTGCGACCACCTGAACCTGGACGCGATCCTCGAACCCCTCAAGTCGTGAGGCGAACGCGCGCAAATGACTGACAAGACCGCCACGCTCGGCAAGAAGGTTCCCGATTTCTCGCTGCCCGCCACCGGCGGCAAGCCGTGGAAGCTGTCGGCCGCCGCTGGCCGCAAGCTGGTCGTGTACTTCTACCCGAAGGACAACACCTCCGGCTGCACGCAGGAAGGCATCGACTTCCGCGACCTGCACGCCCAGTTCCGCAAGGCGGGTGCCGACATCGTCGGCGTCTCGCCCGACTCGCTCGCCTCGCACGAGAAGTTCAAGGCCAAGTACGAATTCCCGTTCGAACTGCTGGCCGACACCGAGAAGAAGGCCTGCACGCTGTTCGACGTGTACAAGGAAAAGAGCATGTACGGCAGGAAGTACATGGGCGTCGAGCGCAGCACGTTCCTGATCGACGAGAAGGGCGTCCTGCGCCAGGAGTGGCGCAAGGTCAAGGTGAAGGGCCACGCCGAGGAAGTGCTGGCCGCAGTCCGCGCCTGAACCGCCCACCTGCCTCCCCGGTTCGCCCTCCCCTGACACGGAGCCCGCCGTTGCCGCCGAAGAAGACGACCGCGAAACGCCGCATCTTCGTCCTCGACACCAACGTGCTGATGCACGACCCGACCGCGATCTTCCGGTTCGAGGAACACGACATCTTCATTCCCATGACCGTGCTCGAGGAACTCGACGCGGGCAAGAAGGGCATGTCGGAGGCGGCGCGCAACGTCCGGCAGGTGAGCCGCTTCCTCGACGAGCTGATGGCGAACGCCACGCAGCAGCAGATCGACCGCGGCCTCGAACTGCCGCCGGCCAAGGGCATGATCGGCGGCAAGAAGCCACCGCGCGGCCGGCTGTTCTTCCAGACCAGGCGCCTCGCGACCGGCCTGCCCGACAACCTGCCGGGCCACGGCGCCGACAACGCGATCCTGGCGAACACCGCGGCCCTGCAGCGCGAATACCCCAAGGCGCTCGTGACGCTGGTGTCGAAGGACATCAACCTGCGCATCAAGGCGTCGATCATCGGGGTGCACGCGGAGGACTACTACAGCGACCGCACCATCGAGGACGCCGACCTCCTCTACACAGGCATCGAGGAACTGCCCGCCAATTTCTGGGAAAAGGCGAGCCGCAACCTCGAGTCCTGGCACGAGGGCGGACGCTCGTTCTACCGCGTGCGCGGCCGCAGCGTGGCGCGCTGGGCGCCGAACCAGTTCGTGTACCAGACCGGCGACCACGGCATCGAGGCCATCGTACGCCGCATCGAGGGCGAGTCGGCCGTGCTCGAGGTGGTGCGCGACTACCGCCGCGAGCGCCACGGCATCTGGGGCATCGCCGCGCGGAACCGCGAGCAGAATTTCGCGCTCAACCTGTTGCTCGACCCCGAGATCGACCTCGTCACGATCCTCGGCCCCGCCGGCACGGGCAAGACGCTGCTCACGCTCGCCGCCGGGCTCGCGCAGACGCTCGAGACCAACCGGTTCAACGAGATCATCATGACCCGCGTCACCATCCCCCTCGGCGAGGACATCGGGTTCCTGCCCGGCACCGAGGAGGAAAAGATGGAGCCCTGGATGGGCGCCCTGATGGACAACCTCGAAGTGCTCACCCAGAGCCAGGAGGGCGGCAGCTGGGGCCGCGCGGCCACCAACGACCTGCTGCGCAACCGCATCAAGATCCGCTCGCTCAACTTCATGCGCGGGCGCACGTTCCTCAACCGCTACATCATCCTCGACGAAGCGCAGAACCTGACACCCAAGCAAATGAAGGCGCTGGTCACTCGCGCGGGCCCCGGCACCAAGCTCGTGTGCCTCGGCAACATCGCGCAGATCGACTCGCCCTACCTGTCGGAAACCACGTCGGGCCTCACCTACGTCGTGAACCGGTTCCACGGCTGGTCGCACTACGGTCACATCACCCTGACGCGGGGTGAACGCTCGCGCCTGGCCGACTACGCGTCGGAAACGCTCTGAGCCGGCAGCCGGCTGCCGGAACCTGCCCGCGCCGGCCGTGTCCAAACCGACGATGCGCCCCCCGACCCTCGCGAACCTTGCCTCCGGATTGGCCGGAATCGGCCTCACTGCCTGGCTGCTCCTGCCCGGGGCGCTGAGCGCCCAGTCGGTGCAGGACCAGTTGCCCGAAATGGGCACGGCCGCCCAAGCCACGCTCAGCCTCGAGGACGAGTACCGCATCGGCCGCATGGTCATGCGCGGCCTGCGCGACTCCGGCGCGATCATGGAGGACCCCGAGGTCAGCGAGTACATGCAGTCGCTCGGCCTGCGCCTCTCGAGCCTCGCGCACGACGGCAACCGCAACTTCAACTTCTTCCTGGTCAGCGACAGCGCGATCAACGCGTTCGCCCTGCCCGGCGGGTTCATCGGCATCCACTCCGGGCTGCTCCTCGAGACGAACAAGGAAAGCGAGCTCGCGGCCGTGCTCGCGCACGAAGTGGCGCACGTCACGCAGCGGCACATCGCGCGCGGCCTCGAGAACCAGGCGCGCGCGAACCTGGTGTCCACGGCCGCCACGCTCGCCGCGATCCTGATCGGCGCGATGGCGGGCGGCAGCTCCGACGCGACCATCGGCGCGGTCACCGCGGCGCAGAACCTCGCCATCCAGTCGCAGATCAACTTCACGCGCGAGCACGAGTACGAAGCGGACCGTGTCGGCATCGGCCTGCTCCACACGGCCGGATTCGACCCGACGTCGATGGCGAGCTTCTTCGACACGATGGGCCGGCGCACCCAGCTCGGGCCGGACCGGGTTCCGGAGTTGCTGCGCACGCACCCGGTCACGAGCGCGCGAATCGCCGAGGCACGCGGCCGGGCCAACCAGATCGGCGCCACCGTCGTCGCGCCCGACAGCCTGAGCTACGCGCTCACCAAGGAGCGCGTGCGGGTGCTCAACACGCCCCCCGGCGTGGATCCGCGCGCCTACTACAAGTCGCTCACGGAGAACGAACCGGACCTGTCGCTCGCGCAGATCTATGGACAGGCCCTCGCACAATTCATGGCGGGCGATGCCGCCGCGGCGATCCCCACGTTCACGCGGCTGCGCGACCAGCACCCCGAGGTGCTCCAGTTCCACACCGCGCTAGGGCAGGCGCAGCTCAGCGCCGGCCAGACCAAGGCGGCACTCGACACGCTCGAGCGCGCCCGCGTGCTCGCGCCGCGCAACGTGCCGATCACCGTGCGCTATGGCGAGGCACTGCTGCAGGCGGGCCGGCCGAAGCGTGCCCACGAGGTACTGCTCGACCTGTTCAACAACGTGCCGCCGTCGCAGGAGCAGATCCGCATGACGGCGATCGCGGCCAACGCGGCCGGCGACGTCGCCGACGCCTACTCCTACATGGCCGAGTACCACATCATGGGCGGCGACCTGCCGCTCGCCATCAACCAGCTCGAGCTCGCGCTGTCGGTGCCGAACCTCTCCGACGTGCAGCGCGCCAAGTTCCTGGCCCGGCTCAAGGAACTGCGCGAAGCCCTGCCGAAGGAGCGGGCGCGCATGGAGCGAGCCACCCAGCAGCGGCCGGCGCCGCCCGGCGGTTGAGCGTCGGGCAAGGTAGAATCGCGGCCGCGCCGGACCCGAGCGGCCTGGAGACCCTGATGACTGTACTGTCCGCGACCGTGCTGCGGCCGCTGGCCGCGTGTTGCGCCCTCCTCGTGCTGGCCGGCTGCGCCACCACCGGCGAGAGGCATCCCGCCGATCCCTGGGAGCCGGGCAATCGCAAGGTCTTCGCGGTCAACCAGGCCGTGGACCGGGCCACGCTCAGGCCCGCGGCGAAGGCCTACGAGGCCACCTTGCCGCAGTGGATGCGCAACAGCGTGACCAATTTCTTCAAGAACCTGGACATGCCGATCACGATCGCGAACCAGCTGCTGCAGGGCAAGCCCAAGCAGGCCGCACAGGACACGCTGCGCTTCGCGATGAACACCACCCTGGGAATCGGCGGCCTGTTCGACCCGGCCTCGGACGCCAACCTGCCGGTCCACGACGAGGACTTCGGCCAGACGCTCGGCCGCTGGGGCGTACCGCCCGGCCCTTTCCTGATGCTGCCATTGCTCGGGCCGTCGCACGTGCGTGACCTGCCGTCGAACGTGTTCAACCGCTTCCTGCAGCCGTTCTACTGGTACAACTACGGCAACGAGCGCTGGATCTCGCTGGGCCTCAGCCTCCTGGACAAGCGCGCGCGCCTCCTGCCGCTCGATGCGACCCTCGCGCGCACCTACGATCCGTACGGCTTCATCCGCGACGCCTACATCCAGCGACGCCTCTACCAGGTCTGGGATGGCAACATTCCCGAGAGGTTCCTCCCGCCGCCGGAGGAGGATTTCGAGGAGGGTTTCGAGGAAGAGCCCGTTACGCTCGAAGAGGAACCGGCCCCGGCCGAAGTATCCCAACCCGAAGAACCGGCACCGCCCGGCGCTCAGGCGGGCTGAGCGAGCAGCAGCTCTCCGAGGTCGGAGATCCGTGCGATCGCGACGATCTGCGCGGGCACCGACGCATAGCGCACCGACGCGCCGCGCGCGCGGGCAGCCGACATCCACTCCACCAGCACCGCGAGCCCGGCGCTGTCACCCGCGGTGACCCCCGACAGGTCGATAGTCCACGCGCGGTCGCCGGTCATCAGCCCGAGCCCGGCACGCAGTGCAGCGGCTGCCGTCGCGAAATCCAGCGGGCCGCTGGCGGCCAGCCGGCCATCCCCGGCGGGTGCGATGCGAAAACCGGTCACTTCAGCCGGCCTTTGCCGCAGGAGCATGCGAACCCCGCTGCGCCTCGAGGCGCTCGATCAGGTGATCGAGCCCCTTCGAGGGTGCGGACCGTGGCCGAGGTGGCAGCCGGATCGCCGCGGAACGGCAGGATCTTGAGGCGGTCGGCGGTGAACTCGAGGATGGCATCACCATAGTCGCCCATCAGCGAGCCGACGAACGCGTCGATGAAACGCTTGCGCTGCTCCGGGGTCGCGGTCGTCCAGTGCTTGCCGAGCACGCGGCGCGCGGCGAATTCGGTATCGAAGTGCGGCAGCAGGTGCTTGTCGACGAGGCCGCGCAGCTTCGCCGGATCATTGGCATAGACCGCACGATTGGCGTCGAGGTCCCGCAGGACGTCCTGCGAGACCGTCTCCATGAGTTCCTGCGGGCCCGGGCCCGGCACGGGCTTCGACGCCGGCGCGTCGGCCGCGAATGCGGGAACGAACCCGGCGAACGACGCCAGCAGCACGAAAACAAGCTTGCGCATCATGGTCGGCATCACTCCTGGGCAGCGGGCGCCGCGTCCTTGTCCTTGCCCGCCTGGCTGAAGAGGTACTTGCTGATGAGCTTCTCGAGCACGATGGCGTCCTGCACGAACTCGACAGTGTCGCCGTCGCGGTACATGTCCTCGGAGTTGCCGGGCGTGATACCCACGTACTGGCCGCCGAGCAGGCCGGCGGTGTAGATGCTCGCGTCGCTGTCGTTCGGGATCCGGTCATAGGCCTCGTCGATGCGCAGCGTGACCACGGCCTTGAACTGGTTCATGTCGTAGCCGATCGACTCGACGCGCCCGATCGTCACGCCCGACATCGAGACCGGCGCGCCGGCCTTGAGCCCGCCGATGTTCTCGAACTGCGCGGTCAGGCGATAGGAATCGCTGCGCAGGGAGAACTCCCGGTTGGTGATCTGGGTCACCAGGAACACGATGGCCGTCATGCCGAGCAGCACGAACAGGCCGGTGGAAACATCGATCGCGCGGGACTGCCGCATGGTCGCCTCTCGTCAGAGCATCAGGGCCGTCAGGATGTAATCGAGCACCAGCGTCACCACGGCGGAGATGACGACGGTGCGGGTGGTGGCGCGGCCCACCCCCTCGGCCGTGGGCGCGGCATTGTAACCTTCGAACACGGCGATCAGGCTGCAGGCGATGCCGAACGTCACGCCCTTGATCAGACCCTCGTTGACGTCGGAGAGTTCGACCGCGCCCCGCATCTGCGACCAGAAACTGCCCTGGTCGATGCCGAGGAACTGCACGCCGACGAGCTGCACGCCGAACAGCGCGATGGCGATGAAGACCGCCGTGAGCAGCGGCATGGCGATCGCGCCGCCGAGGAAGCGCGGCACCACGACGCGGCGCATCGGGTCCACCGCCATGATCTCCATCGCCGACAGCTGGTCGGTGGCGCGCATCAGACCGAGCTCGGAGGCGAGCGCCGTGCCCGCGCGGCCGGCGAACAGCAGCGCCGTCACGACCGGGCCAAGTTCCTTGAGCAGCGACAAGGCCGCCCCGACCCCGAGCGCTTCCTCCGAACCGAAGCGCTCGAGCAGGTCGTGCCCTTGCAGGCCGAGCACCATGCCGACGAACAGGCCGCAGGTCATGATGATGACGAGCGACAGCGCGCCGGTGTTGTACACCTGCTCGACCACCAGCCGCGGCCGCAGCAGTGCGGACGGCGACTGCAGCAGCACCTGGCCGAAGAAACGCGTCATGGCGCCGAGCCGCGCCAGGAAGTCGCGGGTGTTCTGCAGCACCTCGGCCAGCAGGCCCATCACGCACCCTCCGAGCGGTCGAGGAGCTGCGCCGGGTAATCGGGCGCCGGATAGTGGAAGGTGACGGGGCCGTCGGCGAGCCCTTCCATGAACTGGTGCACGACCGCGGAAGGATGCTCGCGCAGCTCCGCCGGCGTGCCGCTCGCCACCACCTGCCCGTCCGACAGGATGTAGCTCGAATCGGCGATCTGCGAGATCTCGCGCACGTCGTGCGTCACCACCACGCTCGAGATGCCGAGCGCGTCGTTGAGTGACTTGATCAGCCGGAGCACCACGCCCATCGAGATCGGGTCCAGGCCGGCGAACGGTTCGTCGTAGAGCAGCAGCTGCGGGTCCATCACGATGGCGCGGGCGAGGGCCACGCGCCGCGCCATGCCACCGGAGAGCTGTTGCGGGTGCAGCTCCGCGGCCCCGCGCAGACCTACCGCGTGCAGCTTGCTCAGCACGATGTTGCGCACCAGGCGCTCGGGCAGCCTGGCGTGCTCGCGCAGCGGAAAAGCCACGTTTTCGAACACGTCGAGGTCGGTGAGCAGCGCGCCGTTCTGGAACAGCATGCCGATGCGGCGGCGCATCGCGTAAAGCTCGCGGCGGCTCAAGGCGGCCACGTCGCGCCCCTCGACCATGACCCGGCCCGCATCCGCCCGCAGCTGCCCGGTGATGAGCCTGAGCAGCGTGGTCTTGCCCGTGCCGCTCGGGCCCATGATCGCCGTGACCTCGCCGCGCCGGATGGCGATGTCGAGCCCGCGGAAAATCACCTTGCCGTCGATCGCGAAATCGACGCCGTGGAGCGCGGCAACGTTGCGATCGTCCGCGGTCGGCGCGGTGCCGGCCGCGGGCTTGGGGGTCTGGTTCACTGCGTGTTCGTCCGGGCCCGGTCAGGCCGCTCTAGCTTGGTCCGAAAGGCCCGGCATGGCCGGTGACTCCGGTTCGACTGCTGAAATTCTAGCAGGTTCAACGGTATGGCCCCGCAGGGCGCGGGCCGCTTGGCGCTGGACCTCGTATAGGACTAAAATTGTACCAATTCAAGGAACCGGCCATGTTACGGATCAGCAAGCTCACCGACTACGGCACGATGGTGCTCGCCTGCCTGGCGACGCGCCCCGACCAGCGGCTCACGGCCGCGGCGGTGGCCGAACGCACGCGCCTCGGCTTGCCGACGGTGAGCAAGCTGCTCAAGAGCTTCCACCGTGCCGGCATCGTCACGTCCACCCGCGGCGCGCACGGCGGCTATCAGCTCGCCCGCCCGGCCACCGGCATCAGCGCAGCCGAGATCATCGACGCGATCGAGGGACCGGTCGCCATCACGGAGTGCAGCGGCCACCACAGTGCCTGCGACCTCGAGACGGTCTGCAGCACCGGCACGGCCTGGCAGCGCGTCAACGCCGCCATCCGCCGTTCCCTCGACGAGCTGTCGCTCGCGCAACTCAGCGGCCAGGAAGCCGTCGCCGTCTGGCGTCCCGAGCTCACGGCGGTGATCCGCCCGATGCCCATGGGCCGCCCGGGCCGACTGTGAGGTAAATGGCATGTCCACCCAGCAGCAAGACCTCGACGCCCTCGTCGCACAGAAATACCGCCACGGCTTCGTGACGGACATCGAGTCCGACACGGTTCCGCCGGGCCTCGACGAGGACGTGATCCGGCTGATCTCGCGCAAGAAGGGCGAGCCGCAGTTCATGCTCGACTGGCGGCTCAAGGCCTTCCGTCACTGGCTCACGATGCCCGAGCCCGACTGGGCGCACCTGAAGATCGCACCGATCGACTACCAGGCGATCTCCTATTACTCGGCCCCGAAGAAGAAGGAAGGCCCGAAGAGCCTGGAGGAAGTCGACCCGAAGCTGCTCGCAACGTACGAGAAGCTCGGCGTTCCCCTGCACGAGCGCGCGCGGCTCGCGGGCGTCGCCGTGGATGCCGTGTTCGACAGCGTGTCGGTCGCCACCACGTTCAAGGAGAAGCTCGCCAAGGCGGGCGTGATCTTCTGCCCGTTCTCGGATGCCGTGCGCGACCACCCCGCCCTGGTCGAGCAGTACCTCGGCAGCGTGGTGCCGTACACCGACAACTACTTCGCGACGCTCAACTCGGCGGTGTTCTCCGACGGTTCGTTCGTGTACGTGCCGAAGGGCGTGCGCTGCCCGATGGAGCTGTCGACCTACTTCCGCATCAACGCCGCCAACACCGGCCAGTTCGAGCGCACGCTGATCATCGCCGACGAGGGCGCCTACGTGAGCTACCTCGAGGGCTGCACGGCGCCGATGCGCGACGAGAACCAGCTGCACGCCGCGGTGGTCGAGCTCGTCGCCCAGGCCGACGCACAGATCAAGTACTCGACGGTGCAGAACTGGTACCCGGGCGACGAGAACGGCGTCGGCGGCATCTACAACTTCGTCACCAAGCGCGGCGAGTGCCGCGGCGCCAACTCGCGCATCAGCTGGACGCAGGTGGAGACCGGCTCGGCCATCACCTGGAAGTACCCGAGCTGCGTGCTCACCGGCGAGAACTCGGTGGGCGAGTTCTACTCGGTGGCACTCGCCAACCACTACCAGCAGGCCGACACCGGCACCAAGATGATCCACATCGGGCGCAACACGCGCTCGACGATCGTCTCGAAGGGCATCTCGGCGGGCCGCGGCCAGAACACCTACCGTGGACTGGTGAAGGTGCTGTCGAGCGCCGAGGGCGCGCGCAACTACACGCAGTGCGACTCGCTCCTGATGGGCGACAAGTGCGGCGCGCACACCTTCCCCTACATGGAGATCAAGCACCCCACCGCCGTCGTCGAGCACGAGGCCACGACCTCGAAGATCGCCGACGACCAGCTCTTCTATTGCCGCAGCCGCGGCATCTCCGAAGAAGATGCGGTGAACATGATCGTGAACGGCTTCTGCAAGGCGGTGTTCAAGGAACTGCCGATGGAGTTCGCGGTCGAGGCCCAGAACCTGCTGTCGGTGAGCCTGGAAGGCGCCGTCGGCTGAGCGAGTCACACGCAATGAACGAAGTCATGCTGAGCATCCGCGACCTGCACGCCCAGATCGGCGCCCGCAGGATCCTGAAGGGCATCAACCTCGAGGTCCGCGCCGGCGAGGTGCACGCCATCATGGGCCCGAACGGCTCCGGCAAGAGCACGCTGTCGAGCGTGCTGGCGGGCCGCGCGGGCTACGAGGTAACGGCCGGTTCCGTCGAGTACCTCGGCCAGGACCTCCTGGACATGGAACCGGAGGACCGTGCCCGCGCCGGCGTGTTCCTCGCCTTCCAGTACCCGGTGGAGATCCCGGGCGTGAACAACGCCTACCTGCTCAAGGCGGCACTCAACGCGGTGCGCAAGCAGCGCGGCCTGCCCGAACTCGACGCATTCGAGTTCCTCGCGCTGGTGCGCGACAAGATGAAGCTCATGCAGATGGACGAGAGCTTCCTCAATCGCGGCGTCAACGAGGGCTTCTCGGGCGGCGAGAAGAAGCGCAACGAGATACTGCAGATGGCAGTACTCGAGCCGAAGCTCGCGCTGCTCGACGAGACCGACTCGGGCCTCGACATCGACGCGCTGCGCGTGGTCGCGAACGGCGTGAACAGCCTGCGTGGCGCAGACCGCGCGATCGTGATGGTCACCCACTACCAGCGGCTGCTCGACTACATCGAGCCCGACTTCGTGCACGTGCTGTCGGACGGCCGCATCCTCAAGAGCGGCGACAAGTCGCTCGCCCTCGAACTCGAGAAGCGCGGCTACGACTGGGTGCGCCAGGAGGCGCGCGTGGCATGAACGCCACCGCCGCCGAACCCCTCGCCCACTACCGCGCCGCCTTCGAGTCGGTGAGCGCGGACCACTCGGGCACCGCTGCGCAGCGCGCCGCGGCTTTCGAACGATTCGCGGAACTGGGTTTCCCGGGCGCGCGCGAAGAGACGTGGAAGTACACCAGCCTGCGACGGCTCGAGTCCCGGCGCTTCCCGGTGAGGGCCGGCGCCGCCACGGTCGCCCTGCCCACCGCGCTCGCCGGCTGCCGGATCGCAGTCATCGACGGCCGGCACAGGCCCGACCTGTCCGCGGGCGGCATGCCTGCCGGTGTGCGGCTGCGAACGCTCGCCCAGGCCCAGCTCGACGGTGAATCGACCGGCGCGCTGCTGCGCGTCGCCCGGGGCGGCGGCACCGAGCGCTTTGCCGCGTTGAACGCAGCGCTGTGCCCGGACGTGCTGCTGCTCGACGTGACGGAAGGCGCCGGCGCCGAGCCAATCGAGATCGTGCTGGCCTCGAGCCCGGCCGAGCCCGGCATGAGCCATCCGCGCTTGCTCGTGCGTGCCGCACGCGGCAGCACTGCGCGTATCGTATTGCGCCACCTCGGCGACGATGCCGAGCGCTTCGTCAACTCGGTGGTGGATGTCGAGGTCGGCCCCGACGCCACCGTGCACCTGTATCGCCTGCTGGACGGCGGCAACCGCGCGTTTCACATCGAGCGCATCGAGGCCACGGTTGGACAGCGCGGCACGTTCGTGGTCCACGATGCCCAGCTCGGTGCCGGCCTCGCCCGCCTCGACCTGAACGCGCGCCTCGCGGCGCCCCAGGCCGCCGCGGAGCTCACGGGCCTGTTCCTGGCCGATGGTTCGCGCCACCTCGACACGCACGTGCGCGTGGATCATCTCGCCGTCGGCACGCGCAGCCTGCAGGACTATCGCGGCATCGCCGCCGGGCGTGGACGCGCCGTGTTCAACGGCAAGGCGATCGTGCACGAGGGCGCACAGCAGTCACAGGCCCGGCAGACGAATCGCAACCTGCTGCTCACGCCCGGTGCGGAAGTCGACACCAAGCCCGAGCTCGAGATCTACGCGGACGACGTGCAGTGCAGTCATGGCGCCACCACTGGCCAGCTCGACGCGGCGGCGCTGTTCTACCTTCGGTCGCGCGGCCTGTCGGAGACGGAAGCCCGCAGTGCCCTCACCCGTGCCTTTACCGGTGCCGTGCTGTCGCGGATGGACCACGCGGCATTCGCGAGTGCCGTGCACGAAGGTCTCGACGCGCGCCTGGAGCGACTGCTGGAGGCCCAGCCATGAGCGTTGCACACGCGAACGTCCTCGGCGGCGCCGCGA
>JAGVUU010000047.1 GCA_019136105.1 Gammaproteobacteria bacterium | reverse complement strand
TGGTGTCGCGGCTGCCGATGTCGGAGCGCAGGTACACGCCCTCGGCCACCATGTACTCGGCCGACAGGTCCCACGTGGTCGATTCGGTGGGCAGCAGGCGCACCGCGGCGCGCGCGCCGTAGTTCTTGATGCCGTTCAGGTCCTCGCCGTTGGTCCGGTTCTCGAGCCAGCCGTCGTCCTCGAGCCAGAAACCCGAGAACTTCGTCAGCATGCGATCGCTCACCGGCAGGTCCACCGAGCCGCGCAGGAGCATCCGGTTGAACGTGCCGAGGCCCGCCGACACGTAGCCGCCGAACTCCTCGCCCGGCTTGCGGGTGATGACGCTGATCGCGCCGCCCGTCGAGTTGCGGCCGAAGGTCGTGCCCTGCGGGCCGCGCAGCACCTCGAGACGCTCGACGTCGAACAGCGCGTAGTTGTTCGCGTTCTGGCGCGGCAGGATGACCTCGTCCACGTAGGTCGACACCGCCGGGTCGAGCAGCGCGATCTGCTCGGTAGAGCCGAGGCCGCGCAGGAAGTAGGTGTTCGCGGTCGACGTGCCGGTGTTGTTCTGGCCGAGCAGGTTCGGAATGGTCCGCGCGAGGTCCACCGTCGAGGTGAGCTGGCGCGACTCGATGTCCGCGGCCGAGAACGCCGAGACGGCCACCGGCACCCTCTGCAGCGATTCTTCGCGGCGCTGCGCAGTGACGACGACTTCCTCCAGGCCGGCTGCACCCGTGGAGGGTGCGGTCTGGGCGACGGCCGCGCCCGAGGCGAGCGTGGCGGCAATGGCGACGGCAAGTGTATTGCGCACCGGTTGGATCCCCCTGGGTGACGATGTAGTGATGGTCCGCAAGGCCGAGCATACCCCCGGACCTTTGTCCGGACAATTGCCTGACGGGCGTGACGGCCCCCGGGCGGCGCGCATACCATGGGCGGCTGCCGGGTAGATCCCGTCGTCCACTTCTCAGGAATCCGAACCAACATGAAGCGACCGACCCTGACCGCTGCCGCCCTCGGCCTCGCCGCCTTCGGCCTCACTGCCCTCGCCGCCGAACCGCCGAAGATGGACCAGGCCTCGGGCATGAGTTACGCGCTCGGCTACCAGGTGGGCCGCGACCTGACCGGCACCGAGGTGCGCAACGACGCACTCCTGCAGGGCCTCAAGGACGGACAGGCTGGCGCGCCAGCCAAGCTGGGTCCCGAGGAAATGCAGGCGGCCCTGACCGCGCTCGAGTCGCGCATCACCGAGCAGCGGGCCAAGGCCCAGATGGAAGCCGCGCAGAAGGCTGCCGCCGCCGGCACGGCCTACCTCGCCGAAAATGCCAAGCGCGAGGGCGTGAAGACTACGGCCAGCGGCTTGCAGTACAAGGTGAACGCGCCGGGCACGGGCCGCACTCCGGCCGTGAACGACACCGTCACCGTGCACTATCGCGGCACGCTGGTTGACGGCACCGAGTTCGACAGCTCGTACAAGCGTGGCGAGCCCGCCACCTTCCCGGTCGGCGGCGTGATCGCCGGCTGGACCGAGGCGCTGCAGCTCATGAAGGAAGGCGCCAAATACCAGCTGGTGATCCCACCCGCTCTGGCTTACGGCGACCGCGGCCCGCTGGCCGGCCAGGTGCTGATCTTCGACGTCGAACTGCTGGGCGTGTCGGCCGGGGCGCAGGCGCAGTAACAGGGGCCGCGCATGTCCCTGGTCGCAGCGAACGGTCTCCAGATCGACGCCGAGGTGCACGGTGAACCGGGCGCCCCGGTCGTCCTGCTGATCATGGGCCTCGGGATGCCTGCGGCACTCTGGCCCGACCCGGTGGTGCAGACGCTCACGGGCGCGGGCTATCGCGTGGTCACTTTCGACAACCGGGACGCCGGCGGCTCGACGCGGTTCGTCGATATGCCCGTGCCGAACGTGCTGAGCGCAATCTGGCGTGCGTTACGGCGCCGGCCGGTGAGCGCACCGTACACGCTCGACGACATGGCTGCCGACACGATCGGGTTGCTCGACGCGCTGGGCATCGACCGGGTGCACGTGGTGGGCGCGTCGATGGGCGGCATGATCGGTCAGGTGATCGCGGCGCAGTATCCGGCGCGGGTGCTGAGCCTCACCTCGATCATGTCGAACAGCGGCAACCCTGAGCGCAGGATCGCGTTCGGGCGCTGGAAGGCGCTGCGCGCGATCATCCACAAGCCGCCGCCGCCGGACGACCACGAGGCCGTGGTGCAGCACCTGATGCGCGTGTTCGGCGTCATCGGCAGCCCTGCGTTCCGCCACGAACTCGAGTCGATGCGCCCATTGTTCGAGCGCGTCGCGCGCCGCGGGCTCTACCGTGCGGGCACCTCGCGCCAGTTGCTCGCGATCCTCGCGACCGGCGACCGCCGGCCCTTGCTGCAGGGCATCACCGCGCCGACGCTGGTGCTGCATGGCGCAGACGACCCGCTCGTGCCGGTAGCCGCAGGCATCGACACCGCGGCCAACATCCCTGGCTCGCGACTCGAGGTCTTCCCGGGCATGGGGCACGACTTCCCGCCCGGCCTGATGGCGCGGGTCGCCACTCGCGTCGCCGAGCACTGCCGGGCGGCAGAATCCGTAGCCCGGGCACCCTCCGCCCCGGCTGCCTGATTCAGCCGCTGTTGCGCAGGCCCGCCGCGATGCCGTTGATCGTGAGGTGGATGCCGCGCTTGGTGCGGTCGTCGCGGTCGCCCGCACGGTAACGCCGCAGCAGCTCGACCTGGATGTGGTTGAGCGGGTCGAGGTACGGGAAGCGGTTGCGGATCGACCGGGCGAGCAGCGGGTTCGACTGCAGCAACCGTTCGGCGCGGGTGATCGAGAGCAGGTTCTGCACGGTCGACCGGTGCTCGGCGCGCAGCCGCGGGAAGATCTGCTCGCGCAGCGCCTCGTCGCTCACCAGCGCTGCATAGCGCGAGGCGATGGCGAGGTCGGTCTTCGCGAGCACCATGTCCATGTTCGAAAGCAGCGTCGCGAAGAACGGCCATTCGAGGTGCATCTCGCGCAGCAACTCGAGGCCGCCGGGGTTCTCGGCGAGCCAGATGTCCACCGCGGTGCCGAACCCGTACCAGCCGGGCAGCATCAGCCGGCACTGCGCCCACGAGAACACCCACGGGATGGCGCGCAGGTCCTCGATCGCGGTCGACTTCTTGCGCGAGGCGGGCCGGCTGCCGATGTTCAGGTCGGCGATCTCGCTGATGACCGTCGATTCCCAGAAGTAGCGCTCGAAGCCCGGCGTCTCGTAGACCAGCTTGCGGTAGGCACGGAAAGCGTGCTCCGAAAGCGCGTCCATCGCCTCGAGGTAGGCCGCCTTCGGCGCCCCGCCATGCTCGGGCAGCAGCGTCGCCTCGAGCGTCGCGGCCACCAGCGTCTCGAGGTTGCGGCGGCCGATGTCGGGGTTGCCGTACTTGGCCGCGATCACCTCGCCCTGCTCCGTGACCCGGATCTGTCCCTGCACCGCGCCGGCCGGCTGCGCGAGCACGGCCTGGTAGGTCGGTCCGCCACCGCGGCCCACGGACCCGCCGCGGCCGTGGAACAGCCGGAGCCGCACACCGTGGCGCGCGAACACCTCGACCAGTGCGCGCTCCGCCTTGAACAGCTCCCACCCCGAGGTGAGGAAGCCGCCGTCCTTGTTGCTGTCGGAATAGCCGAGCATCACCTCGTGCGTGCCGTTGCGCGCCGGCAGGAAGCGCGCGTAGCCCGGCAGCGACAGCAGGCGGTCCATCACCCGGCCCGCGTTGCGCAGGTCGGTGATCGTCTCGAACAACGGCACGATGTTGAGATCGAGCCGATCCTCGTGGGGACGCAACAGGCCGGCCTCGCGCAGCAGCAACGCCACCTCCAGCACGTCCGAGACGCCGTCGGTCTTGGAAATGACGTAGTTGACGATGCTCGCGTCGCCGTAACGCCGGCGCACCTCGGCGGCGGCGCGACAGATCTCGAGCTCGCCGCGGGTCTCGTCCGAATAATCGACGAACGGCGACGACAGCAGGCGCGCGGTCGCAATCTCCCCGCTGAGCAGCGCGACGCGGGCCTCCTCGTCGAGCGCACGGTAGTCCACGCCCGGCCGCGCGGCGGAGAAGAGCTCCGCGACGACTCGCTCGTGCACCTCGGAGTTCTGGCGCAGGTCCACCGACGCGAGGTGGAAGCCGAACACGCCGACGGCGCGGCGCAGGTGGCGCAGCCGGCCGCGGGCGAGCAACGCGGAGTTGTGCTCGCAGAGCGAGCGATGGATCGTGTCGAGGTCGGCCGCAAATTCGCCGGGATTCGCATACGGCGCCGCTTCACCCACCGCGTGGCGCATCGCCTCGAGGTGATCGAGTTCGCGGGCCGTCGCTGCGATGCGCGCGTAGAGCCCCGTGAGCGCCCGGCGGTAGGGCTCGTCGGCACGCTGCGGATGCGGGTCCGGCGAGCGCCCGGCGAGGTCGAGCAGGTCCGTCGAGACATCGATGACGGTCGTTGCTCCCGGGATGTCGGCACCGAGCTCGTGCAGTTGCTCGAGGTACCAGGTGAAGATGCGCGCCGACTGCATGCGCAGCGCACGGCGCAGCACGTCAGCGGTCACGAACGGGTTGCCATCGCGGTCGCCGCCGATCCACGAGCCCATGCGGAGGAACGGCGGCAACTCGCGGGACGCGCCCGCGTCGCGCCGCGCCAGCTCGTCCTCGAGCGAGGCGTACAGGCGCGGCAGCTCCTGCAGGAACGTGTGGTCGTAGAACGCGAGCCCGTTCGTCACCTCGTCGATCACCGCCAGCCGCTGCCGGCGCAGCATGCGCGTCTGCCACAGCGCCAGCACGTTGCGGCGCACCGCCTCGTCGTTCGCATCGCGCTCGTCCGGAGTGAGCAACGTGCGGTCGCGGTGCTCGAGCAGCCCGGCGATCTTGCGCTCGGTGTCGAGCACGCTCTTGCGCTGCACCTCCGTCGGATGGGCGGTGAGGACGGGCACGATCAGTGCGCCGTCGAAGAAGTCAGCGAGGACCGTGGGCGCAACGCCCGCCTCGTCCGCCCGGCGCAGGGCGAACGGCAGGCTGCCCTCGCGCGGCGCGGAGCCCGCGATGCGGTGCGCGCGAGAACGGCGGATGTGGTGCAGGTCCTCGGCGATGTTGGCGAGGTGGGAGAAATAGCTGTAGGCCCGCACCACGATCATCGTCTCGTCGGTGGTGAGGCGGTCGAGCGTGCCCTCGAGTTCCTCGCGGGCCGCGGCGTCGTTGTCGCGGTGGAAGGCGATCGAGCTGCGGCGGATGCGCTCGACGATCTCGAACGCCCCGGCGCCCTCCTGCTCCCGCACGGTGTCGCCGAGCAGGCGCCCGAGCAGGCGGATGTCTTCCCTGAGCGGCAGGTCCTTGTCAGTGGCTTCGTTCAAGCAAGTCTCCTCCCGGTGGTACCGCTGTCCGCCGGCGCGGGTGCGATGCCTGGCCCATCATAAGGGGGAACGGGCCGGTGGCACCTGGATTGCGGCATGTCGCGACAGTCACCGCCGGTCCGATGGGCCTAGACTGATTCATCGTCACTGGCGCCGGGCCGGTCGCGACCCGGACGGAGTCGCCTCCCGTGCTGCTGCCACCCGACCACCCGCTGCGCGTCGAACTGAACGACGAGGCACACGCAAGGCCGCCGGAGTCGCTCTCCGCGCCGCTGCGGCTGTCCTTCCTGGCCATGTATTCCGATCCGGCGCAGCGCGACGCCGAGTGGGAACACCTGTGCACGCTCGTTCGCCGCTACGGGCGGACGCCCCCGGCCCGGGCCAGCCACTACAGCGCCGACCTCGGTGCATTCCGGGTGAAGTGGGAGCGGCACACCGAGTTCACCCGCTACAAGTTCATCGTTGCGGACGGGGGCGGCGAACCGTTCGACCCGCCTGCACTGCATTCGGTGCCGGCCGACTGGCTGGCCTCGCTACCCGGCAGGGTCATCGTCGCGACGCACGCGGCGCTGCTGCCGGCGGGTGCGGACGGGCCGGACCACGAGGCACTCTCGGCGCGATACTTCGGCGGCGAGGCGCTGGCCGGGGCGCAGATCGCCGCTGGTGCCGGCGTCGCCTTCACGGACTTCCGCATTCGCGACGGCTTCAGCCGCCTGCTCGTGCTCGACCGCGGCATGACGCAGCGCCAGGCCGGCCGCTCGATCCAGCGCCTCCTCGAGATCGACACCTATCGCCTGATGTCCCTCCTGGCGCTGCCGGTCGCGTATTCGTTGACCCCGTGGCTGAATGGCGCCGAACGGGAGTTGGCGCAGATCACGGCGGAACTGGTCGAATCCAACGAGATGACCGAGCCGCAGCTCCTCGAGCGCCTGACGCGCCTCGAGGCCGAGATCGAGAGCCGCGAGTCCGCGCACCACTACCGCTTCACGGCCGCGTCCGCCTACTACGAACTGGTGCAGCGCCGCATCGAAGAGTTGCGCGAGGTGCGCATCCAGGGGCTGCCGACGTTCCGCGAGTTCACCGAGCGGCGCCTCGCGCCGGCCATGAACACCTGCCGCTCGGTCTCCGCCCGCCTCGAGTCCCTGTCGCAGCGGGTCGCGCGTGCCACGCAGCTTCTCTCGACGCGCGTCGACGTCACGCGCGAGCGCCAGAACCAGCAGGTGCTCGAGTCGATGAACCGGCGCGCCGAGGCACAGTTGCGCCTGCAGCAGACCGTGGAGGGACTGTCTGCCGCGGCGATCACCTATTACGTCGTCGGCCTCGTGGGCTACGCGGCCAATGGCGCGAAGGCCCTGGGCTGGAACGTCGACGCGGAGCTCGTCATGGCGCTCAGCATTCCGCTGGTCGCGCTGTCCGCCCTGCTCGGCGTGCGCCACGTGCGG
>JAGVUU010000191.1 GCA_019136105.1 Gammaproteobacteria bacterium | reverse complement strand
CACGGCCACCCACAACACGGCCACCGCCAGGCGCCAGGAGGAGGTGCTCATGCGGCCACCTTCTCGGCGATGCGCAGCACCGCGCTGCGGGCACGCGGGTTGGCAGCGACTTCGGCCTCGCTCGCGACCACCTTGCCACCCACGCGCTCGAGGCGCGGCCGCGCATGCGCAGGCACGTTCGGCAGGCCGGCGTACACCGGGTCGCCCTGCTCTTCGCGGCGGATGAAGCGCTTGACGATGCGGTCCTCGAGCGAATGGAAGCTGATCACGCAGAGCCGCCCGCCGGGCGCGAGCAGCCGCACGGCCTGCGGCAGCGCCTGTTCGAGCTGCTCGAGCTCGCGGTTCACGTGGATGCGGATCGCCTGGAACGTGCGCGTCGCGGGATGCTTGCCGGGCTCGCGGGTCGGCACCGCGGCGGCGACGATGTCGGCGAGCCGTCCGGTGCTGAGGATCGGTTCGACGGCGCGCGCGGCGACGACCGCCCGCGCGATGCGCCGCGCGAAGCGCTCCTCGCCGAGCTCGCTCAGGACAGCCGCGATCTCGCGCTCGCCGGCTTTCGCCAGCCATTGCGCCGCGCCCTGCCCCGCCTCGTTGTCCATCCGCATGTCGAGCGGCCCGTCCTGCATGAAACTGAAGCCGCGCCTGGCCTCATCGAGCTGCGGCGACGAGACCCCGAGGTCCAGCAGCACGCCGTCCAGCTCCCCTTCGATCCCTGCCGCACGCACCCGCTCTTCGAGCGGGCCGAACGACCCCCGCACCAACGTGAGACGCGATTCCCCTTCGAAACGCCGCTGCCCCGCCCGGATTGCGTCCGGGTCACGGTCGATCGCCACGACGCGCCCGGACGGCCCGAGTGCGCCGAGGATCGCCGCGGTGTGGCCGCCGCGCCCGAACGTGCCGTCGCAGTAACGTCCGCCGGGCCGGATCGCGAGGCCTGCCAGCACTTCGTCGCGAAGTACCGGCGTGTGCTCCGCCACGCCCGGGGCCTACAGCGACAGCTGGCCGAGCTCGGCCGGCAGTTCGCCCTGTTCCTCGTCCACCTGCAGCCAGGCGTCGCGGCGCTCGTTCCAGTGCTGCTCGTCCCACAGCTCGAAGCGGTTGCCCTGGCCGATCAGCATCGCCTGGCGCGTGAGGCCCGCGTACTCGCGGAGCTTCGGCGGCACCAGCACCCGGCCGTGGGAGTCGAGTTCGAGGTCGGTCGCGTGGCCGACCATCAGCCGCTGCAGCCGCCGCGCCTGAGGATTCAGGGTCGGCAGTCGCATGAGCTTGCGTTCGATCTCTTCCCAGTCCGGCAGGGGGTAGATCAGCAGGCACCGGTCGGCACGGTCGACGGTAGCCACGAGGCGGCCCTCGCTGCGCTCGACCAGGGTGTCCCGGTATCGCGCAGGCATGGCCATCCGCCCCTTGGCGTCGAGCGTCACTTTGTTGGCGCCACGAAACATTTCAGGCTGCTGACGGGCCGACGGCCCATTTCATCCCACTTTGTCCCACTTCGCGGCACTATAGGTCGCGTGCGCGCGGGGAGTCAACGGCCCGACACAAAATTTTTCTATGAGGCACAGCGACTTAGGCGACCGGAAGGGCGCCGCCGGGCGGGCCCGGCAGACACATAGCCATACCAATCAATTGGTTACCGAACCTTCCTTCAAACGACCTTAGACAACGCCGGGCGTGGGATTTGGGGGGCGGCAGCCTGATTCAGCCGCCATCGAGGTGCCGGATGGCGCCAGAGATCCCCTTTTTCGAGCGTGGACAGTGGGATGCGAACCCGTCCGGGGCTGCGGAATCGCCGCAGAAAGGGGCTGAGGCGCAGGTGGGATGAAGTGGGAGTCGGCCGATAAGCCGGGTTCTGTCGTGGACAACCATCCATCTGGGGCGTGCGTCGCCGCACGCCTCGAGCGACCTACCCGGAAACTCCTGCGGGCCGCAGGTACGGGCCCGAAAGCCCGCGTGTTTCCCTATTTGGTCTTGCTCCAGGTGGGGTTTGCCGTGCCGTCGAGTGTTGCCACCGACGCGGTGCGCTCTTACCGCACCCTTTCACCCTTGCAGTCGCCGCATTGCTGCAGCGCTTGGGCGGTCTGCTCTCTGTTGCACTTTCCGTGGGCTCGCGCCCCCCAGGCGTTACCTGGCACCTTGCCCTGCGGAGCCCGGACTTTCCTCTGCAATTGATGCAGCGGTTGCCTGGCCGACTCCCGCGCCGATTATACCGGTTATGACTGCGGCCGAAGGCGCAACGCGCGCTCGTACAGTTCCTTGCGCGCGCGGCCCGTGATCTGCGCGGCGATGCGCGCCGCCTGCGAGACGGGCACGGCCTCGAGCAGTATGTGCAGCACTCGCTCGGCCTCCGCGTCGTCGATGCCCGCTTCGCTCGCGGCGCCCTGCACCACCAGCACGATCTCGCCGCGCGACATGTCTGCATCGGAGGCGGCTTGCTGCGCGAGCGTGCCGAGCGTGCCGCGGTACACGGTCTCGAATCGCTTCGTGAGTTCGCGCGCGACTGCAGCGGGACGCTCGGCACCGAAGATCCCTGCGAGATCGTCGAGCGTTTCGTGCAGGCGGTGCGGCGCCTCGTAGAACACGAGCGTGCGCGCTTCCCCAACCAGCGCGCGCAGCACATCGCGCCGCGCCGTCGGGCGTGCGGGCAGGAATCCCTCGAACGCGAATCGCGCTGCAGGCAAGGCGGCGACGGAGAGTGCCGCAATCGCGGCGCACGGCCCGGGCACCGCGATCACTTCGATGCCGGCGGATGCAGCCGCATTCACGAGCGCGGCGCCGGGGTCGCTCATGAGCGGCGTGCCGGCGTCGCTCGCGAGCGCAACCGTGGCGCCGGCGCGCAGGCGCTCGATCACGCCCGGCACGCGCTCACGTTCGTTGTGCTCGTGCAGCGACTCGATGCTGCCCTGCGTGCGCTGCACGCCGCAGGCGCGCAGCAACTGCGCGGTGTGCCGCGTGTCCTCGGCCAGCAGCAGGTCGGCCTCGCGCAGCACCTCGCGGGCGCGCGGCGACAGGTCGCCCAGGTTGCCGATGGGCGTCGCCACCAGCACCAGTGTGCCCGGCCGCAGCCGCGCTATAGAATCGCCGGAGTCTTCCGCCACGCACACCTCCACAGTACCGCCCATGCTGCACTCGCGCCTTCGCGGCCGGCAAGTTCACGGATGGCTGCTCGCTGCCCTGCTCGCGGCACTGGCGGCCATCGCCTGCCCGCCCGCCTTCGCCGCGCGCGGCGACGACCTTGCCGCGGCCGACACACTGGCCCGCAGCGGCAGGCACGCCGAAGCCGCCGAGGTGTACGAGTCGCTCGCAAAGCGGCCGTTCCGGGCGTGGGACAAGCGCCTGGCACTGCTCGCGGCGCGTGAGTATCAGGCCGCCGGACGGCTCGACGATGCCGAGCGCATGATCGGCCACGCCACGCCGGTCGAGCGCTCGGACGATGCCGTGCTGCTCGCACGGGTCTCCGCGGAGCTTGCGCTGGCCCGCGGCCGGCCGGGTGCGGCGATCGATGCCCTGCAGCGCGTGCCCGAGCCGTGGCCGGCGCCGCTGGCGGGTGAGCTCCTGGCACTGCGCGCGCAGGCGGAGTTTGCCGCAGGGCGCACGCTCGACGGCCTCCGCACCCTCGAGGCGAGGGCCCGCCTGCTGAGCGGCGCCGACGAACGGCGCGAGAATTATTCACGCCTCGTCGCCGCCCTGACAGCAAGCCCGGCCGTCACCGCAACGGTGCCCGTGGCGGCCACGCCGTACGAGCGCGCGTGGTACGAACTCGGACAACTGCTGGTGGCGGCTCCGCAGGCCGATGCCGGCGCGGTGGCACGACGGGCTGCCGACTGGCGCGCGCGCAATGCCAATCACCCGGGCGCCGCATTCCTGCCCCAGTCCGCCGAGATGGAGCGTGCCTTGGCCGGCTCCAGTGTCGGCGCTGGCGCCGCGGACGTCATCGCCTTGTTGCTGCCACTGTCGGGCCGCCAGCAAGCGGCGGGGATCGCGGTGCGTGACGGGTTCCTGGCTGCAGCACTCGCCGAACCGCCGGAGCGCCGGCCGCGGATCGACGTGTACGACACGGCTGCGCCTGGAGCAGTCGCGGCCTACCAGCGCGCGCTGGCATCGGGTGCGCGCGCCGTTGCGGGGCCCCTGTTGAAGGAAGACGTCGCCGCGGTCGCCTCGGGCGCCTCGGTGGCGGTTCCCACCGTCGCACTCAACGCCTTGCCTGGCGATGCGCCGCCGTTCCTCTTCCAGTTCGCGCTCGACCCGGAGCAGGAGGCGCGGGCCGCGGCACGGCGCATCGCCGCAGACGGCCGGACCCGGGGCATCGCCCTCTTCCCGCGCAACGCGTGGGGCGAGCGGCTGCACGCCGCATTCACGGAGGAGGCGCAGGCCGCGGGTGTGCAACTCACCGGCGTGCAGTTCTACGACGCGGGCAGCAGCGATTTCTCGGGCCCGCTGCGTGCCGCGCTCGGCCGCCATGGCGGCGCCGGCGAGCGCGATGCCAAGGGCGACCTGCGCCCGCGCGATGGCGCCGCAGAGGCGCTGGCAGGCCCGCAGTTCGCATTCCTCGCCGCGATGCCGCAGGCCGCGCGCGCGCTGCGCCCGCAACTGCGCTTCCAGATGGCGTACGAAATGCCGGTGTACGCAACCTCCGACGCGTGGGACGCCGGACCGCGCCCGGTGCCGGACCTCGAAGGCCTGTTGTTGCCCGAGATGCCGTGGATCCTGCACGGTGGCGATGGCGCGCCCGCGCTCTGGGAGGCCATGCAGCGCGACTGGGCCGCAACCAGCCGCGGCCGGCTGCGACTTTACGCGTTCGGTTTCGACGCGTACCAGTTGCTGCGCGGCCTGGACGTGGCCGCGCGTGGCGTTGCAGTGGACGGGCTGACGGGGCGGCTCACGGTCACGAACGACGGGCACGTGCGGCGCGACACCGAATGGGCACAAGTGCAGGCCGGACGGCTGCAGCCCGCAGGGCTGCCCGCACCACCGACGCGCGCCGGTGAGCCCTGACAGCACCACGGTCCGCGGCAGGCAGGGCGAGGACCTCGCATGCCGCCACCTCGAAGCGCAGGGCCTGCGGCTGCTCGAACGGAACTACCGTTGCCGCGCGGGCGAAATCGACCTCGTGATGCTCGACGGCGGGGCGCTGGTGCTCGTCGAGGTGCGCTCCCGTTCGACGTCGAACCATGGCGGCGCCGCTGCGACGGTCGGCGCGCGCAAGCAGCAACGCTTCATCCGCGCCGCCCGTCACCTGATGCTCACCCGGCGTGACTGGCGATCGCTGCCCGTGCGCTTCGATGTGGTGGCGATCGATCCCGGACCCGCGGGGGCCGCGCAACCTGTGGTGACGTGGATACGCGATGCGTTTCGGACGAGGGAATAGTGAATAGTGACTCGTGGCTGGTTCAGGTTACCGAGCTGTGCCCTGCACTATTCACTATTCACTATTCACTAGTCTCTTCCTACTTCACCACTTTCAGCTTCGCCCGCCCCGCCGCGGGCTTCGGCGTGGGTTCCTGCGGCTCGGGTTCCGGCGGTCCGCCGGGCGGCGGCGCCTCGGGCTCGTCGGCGAAGATCATCCCCTGCCCCGTCTCGCGCGCGTAGATCGCGAGCACCGCCTCCACCGGCACGCGCACGTGCATGCTGGTGCCGCCGAAGCGTCCGTTGAAGCTGAGCTCATCGTTGCCGATGTGCATCTGCGCCGTGGCGTTCCAGCTCACGTTGAGCACGATCTTGCCGTCCTGCACGAACTGGCGCGGCACCTCGACGCCGGTCACGCCCGCGTCCACGACGATGTGCGGGGTGCAGTTGCTGTCGCTGATCCACTCGTGCATCGCGCGCAGCAGGTACGGCCGCCGCGACTTCATGCACGCATGTCCCGCTCGGCCTCGGACAGGCTCGCGCGGAACGCGGGGTGCGCGAACACGCGCTGGCAATAACGCTCGATCGGCGTGGTGCCCGTGGGCACGGTGACGCGCCAGCGCGGCAGGCGCCAGAGCACCGGCGCCACGGCCGCGTCGAGCAGCGAGAAGTGATCGGAGAGGAACCAGGGCTTGATGCGGAACAGCGGCTCGGCCGCGAGCACGGCTTCGAGCATCAGGCGCCGCGCGCGCGTTTCGTCGCGCTTCTCGCCACCCTCGAGCAATGGCACCAGCGCGTACCAGTCCTGCTCGATGCGGTGCAGGGCGACCCGCGCCTGCGCGCGGCCGCCCGGATCACCCGGGAGCAGCGCCGGGGCGGGAAACCGCTCGTCGAGGTACTCGGCGATGATGCCGGCCCCGTAGACGACGAGATCGCGGTCCACCAGCGTCGGCACGGACTGGAACGGGTTGAGGTCGATCAGGTCCTCGGGCGGGCGCACTGGATCGATATCGACGATCCGCGCCTCGAGACCCTTCGCCGCGAGCACGATCCGCACGCGGTGGCAGTGCGGATCATCCCCACGGGAATACAGGGTCATCACGCCGAGTCACCCTCCCGGAAGAAAAGGCGGCACGCCTCTTTCCGGCGCACGGGCCGAAAAGAGGCTCGTCCGCGTCGGGCTACTTCACGTCCTTCCAGTACTCCTTCTTCATCGCGTACGCGAGCAGCGGGAAGAAGATGAGGAAGGCGATCACCGGCACGCCGAGCGCGCGGCGCTGCAGCTGCGCCGGCTCGCCGATGTAGGCGAGGAAATTGACCGTGTCGCGCACGAACGCGTCGTACTCCTCGGCGGTCATCTTGCCCGGCGTGGCGATCTTGAATTCCTTGAACTCGTGGCGGACGTCGCCCGCGGCGTTCGGTTCACCGGCCCACACCGCTTCCTGGACGCCCTGCAGTTCC
>JAGVUU010000061.1 GCA_019136105.1 Gammaproteobacteria bacterium | reverse complement strand
ACCAGCGCGCTGGCACAATCGCTGTCGGGGTATGCGCGCTCTTCGCCGGGGTATTTCGCCGACGTGCAGAAGCGCGTGAGGACGCTGGTCGAGAGCGGCCAGCTCGGCATCTTCGCCAACGCCTACTGGGGGCACCCGGCGTACAAGCTGCCGCCAGAGGCCAACCTGATGGCGGTGGCGCACTACCTCGACGCGCTCGCCTGGCAGCGCGACGTGGCTGCGTTGCACGCGATCTTCGGCGGCAAGAATCCGCACCCGCACTTCGTCGTGGGCGGCGCGCCGAACCCGATCGACCTCGAGTCAGACTCGGCGATCAATGCCAAGCGGCTCGCACAGGTGCAGGACATCATCGCCCGCATGCGCCAGTTCGTGGACGAGGTGTACCTGCCCGACACGCTCGCCATCGCGGGTTTCTACACGGATTGGGCGACCCAGGGCGAGGGCTTGGGCAACTTCCTGTGCTACGGCGACTTCCCGGCCAAGTCGATCTTCGACACGGCGGGGTTCATGGTGCCGCGCGGGGCGATCCTCGGCCGCGACCTTTCGCACATCGAGGAAGTGGACCTCGACGATCCCGCGCAGGTCCAGGAGTTCGTCAGTCACGCCTACTACGACTACACCGGTGGCAAGGATCGCGGCCTGCACCCGTACGACGGTGAGACCACGCTCAACTACACGGGCCCGAAGCCGCCTTTCGAGCAGCTGGACGTGGAGCAGGGGTATTCGTGGATGAAGTCGCCGCGTTGGCGCGGACATGCGATGGAGGTCGGCCCGCTGGCGCGCATGCTGATGCTGGTGGCGACCGGCCACCCCCAGGCCAAGGAACTCGTCGATCGCGCGCTCACGACGCTGCAGCTGCCGGTTGAGGCGCTCTACTCGACGCTCGGGCGCACGGCCGCCCGTACGCTCGAGACCAAGATCTTCGCCGACGCGATGCAGGGCTGGTACGACCAACTGGTCGCCAACATCAAGTCGGGCGACACGCGGACCTTCAACGACGAGCGCTGGGATCCCGGCACTTGGCCCGCGAAGGCGCGCGGGGCTGGCTTCATGGAAGCGCCGCGTGGCGCGCTCGGGCACTGGATCGTGATCGAGGACGGCAAGATCGCCAACTACCAGGCGGTGGTGCCGAGCACGTGGAACGCCGGCCCGCGCGACGCTGTTGGCCAACCCGGTGCGTACGAAGCGGCGCTGGTGGGGCACCGGTTGCACGACCCGGCCCAGCCGATCGAGATCCTGCGCACCATCCACAGCTTCGACCCCTGCATCGCCTGCGCGGTGCACGTGGCCGGGCCGGGTGGGGAACGGGTGAGCGTGCGTGTGCGCTGATCGGTCGAGCCGGGGCGTTGATGTCCGGTGGGAATCCCGTGGCGGATTCGATTAACATTGCGCCCGGTGGCTACCAAGACCAGGACGAAAGCAAAGGCCGGGGCGGGTAACCGCAGGAAGTCTGCGGGTGCCGCGCCTGCCGTGGCATCGCTGATCGCGGTCACGCCGCAGGGCCTCAAGCAGCTCGAGAAGAACGCCCACAAGGCGAGTGACCTGCTGGGCGCGATGGCGAACACGTCGCGCCTGATGATCATGTGCCAGCTGGCCGACGGCGAGAAGTCGGTGAGTGACCTGCAGCCGATGATCGGCCTCAGCCAGTCGGCGCTGTCGCAGCACCTCGCCGTGCTGCGGCGCAAGCACCTGGTGCGCACGCGCCGTGATGGGCAGTCGATCTTTTATTCACTGTCGAGCGGCGAGGCAGCCTCGATCATGCACACGCTGCACGAGCAGTTCTGCCGCCGCCGCTAGGGCAGTCCGAGCGTCCCTAGTTTCGCGATGTCCCTTGGCGCGATGTCCATCGCGCGCCCGAAGCCAGCGACCAGCACGCCTTGCCGGAACTCGAGCCGGTAGAGCGTGAAATCACCCAGCCGGAACGTGATGCGGCTGTCGGGGAAGCGCTCGAGGTAGCGCGCGCGTCCGGCCGCCCAAGGCTCGCTTTCGCGCACCAAGGGGTGCACGTCGCACTCGAACGACACGCGTTTCAACTGCAGCGGGTCCTTGCCGGGTCCGTCCTGCTCGTGCAGCAGCACGGCGGCTCGTGCGCCTTCCGTGAGGCCCGCCGTGTGCCGCGAGAGGCGCGAGGCGTGAATCATCACGCCGGTGTGGCCGGGCAGCGGCACGAACGGCAGCAGCCCGGTGAACGGTGCCCCTTCGACAAGGACGGCGAGCGAGAGGACCCGCTCGCCGTCCAGCAGGCCGCGGATGAGCCGGGCAGTGGACTTCAACATACGTGCACCATTGTACGAGGCCGGCGCTTGGGGACAGTACGTATTGTCGGGCCGAATGGTCACGCCTACCAGTGCAAGCATGGCGATGCCGGCACGCCGCCCAAGTACGCGATGGCTGCTGCCGCTGGTCTGCGTCGGCCTCGGCGGCTGCTTCAGCCTGGATACGGCGGTGTTCCTCAACCGCGGCTATACCGATGACGACCTCGTCCGTGAGGAGGCCCTCGAGGGGCGCTGGGCGCGCGAGCGGGATGTCGACGCTGCCCGCCTCGAAGATGAGCCACCCGAGCCGGTCCTGTCCATCGAGCTGGCGGACGCGACGAGCCCCTGCTTCAGGGTGACGTTCCACGAAGGGTTCGTGTCCGACATGATGATGGCGAAGCCCGCGACCAGCGCGAAGCTCTGCACGTTTCGCGTGAGCGGCCAGACCTTCATCGACGTGACGCGGTGGCCGGAGGGCATCGACGTCGAGGCCATGACCCTCACGTGGCACTGGTTCGGCGCGGTGGACGTGAGCAGCGACGAACTGCGGCTCAAGTTGCTGCACCCGTTCCTGGTCGCGGACTACCTCAAGGATCATCCGCTCGACCTGCCGAACGTGACGCTCGAGAACGGTGATGACAAGCAGATCGTCGTCACTGCAGGGCCGCAGGACATCCAGATGTTCCTGCTGCTGCACCTCGGTCACGGCGACCTGATGGACGAGGAATACGTACTGAAGAAGTTGCCACCGCCGGACGTGGCCGAGGCCGGAGACGAGGCGCAGGACTAGGCTGCCGGTCGCTTGTCCACTGACGCCTGCAGTCTCGAGGAACGCGCCCACTCCAGGAATCGCGTGACCGCGTGGACCGATTCCATCGCCCGCACCGAACGGAACACGTCCCACGCGTGCTGTGCGCCGGGCAGTTCTGCATACACCACCGCGCTTCTCGAAGCGGCTTGCAACTGCTGCGCGAAATGCCGGGCCTCCTCGACGCTCGCGAGCGAATCGTGCGTCCCGTGCAGGATGAAGAATGGCGGCGCGTCGGGCCTCACTTGCGCGATCGGCGAGGCGAGGTCCCACAGGCCCGGATCAGTGGACGGCGAGCACGGCATGACCGTCTTCTCGAGCCAGCGGACCATCGCGTCGCCGCTGGCCTTGAGCCCGTAGCGGTCGGTGAAGTCGTACACGCCGTAGAACGGCACGGCGGCAACCACGGACGTGTCGACATCCTCGAACCCGGGCTGCAGCCGCCGGTCGTTCGCGGTCAATGCCATGAGCGCAGTGAGGTGGCCGCCGGCCGAGCCACCGGTGACCGCAACGAAACCCGGATCACCGCCGTAAGCGGCGATGTTCCGTCGCAACCACTCGAGCGCGCGCTTGCAGTCGATGAGGTGATCTGGAAAGCGCGCCCTGGGGCTGAGCCGGTAGTTCGGTGTGACCACCACCCAGCCGCGCTGCACCAGGTGGTAGATGAGCGGCAGGGCCTGCTCGTGCTTGTTGCCGAGCATCCATCCGCCGCCGTGGATCTGCAGCAGCACGGGAGCGTTCGTGCAGCCGCTGGCTGGCCGGTACACGTCGAGCACGTGGCGCTCGTGACCGTCGGCATACCGCAGGTTCCGGATCCACTCGACGCCCGGGTCGCGCAACGCGAACGGCACGGCCAATTCGCGCAGCGGTACCGCGCCGCGCAGCATTGCGCGGCGTGCGGATGGAATCAGCTGCTGGTACGTATCGCCGAGCGCGGTGCGCAGGGCCTGCTCGAGAATCCGGCCGGTCGGTCGCGCTCGCCACTGTGCAACCAGCAGCCCGGCCCACGAAAGGAGCACCAGCGCGCACGCGAGCCGCCCCGGCCAAGCCTGCAGCGCGTCGGACGCCAGGCCGAATGCTGCCATTACGATCGCGGACAGCAGCACGTGGAAAAGTGCCAGCTCGCTGGTCAACCAACCCGACAGGAACCAGAGCATGTTGCCGAAGCCCAGCCGATCGGCGCGCACGATCGCGGTGGTCGTCATGCCGGCACCGGCGATCGCGAGGCAGAGGAACAGCCAGGAGGAGGTGGGCACGCTCACCACGACAGTTTCCGTCAGTGCTCCGTGCATGCAAAGCCGGGGAGGCACCGCGCGGCCGGGACTGCCCGTCCGTATCGCCCTTGCGGTAACTGCGGAATCGGCGCCACGCCGGCCGCCAGTACGCTAGCCGGTACCGGCCGCCGTTCGCCGGCCGGCAGCGAGGAATCCCGATGACATCCCACCTCAAGCGCTTTTCCGGCCTCTTCGCAGCCGGCTTGTTGTCAGTCGCGTTTGCGCTCCCGGCCCACGCTGCCGATCTCGAGGCCGGCAAGAAGATCTTCGATGAGGTCTGCGCCGCGTGCCACGGAACGACTGGCCGTCCGGACCCGGACAACCCGACCGTCGCTGCGCTCGACCCCCAGCCGGCCGACCTGTCGGATCCATTGTTCAACAGCCGCGAGCCGGAGGCGGACTGGAACATCGTCGTCACGCACGGCGGTCCGGCCCTGGGGCTGTCGTCCGTGATGCCTTCGCAGAAGGCTGCGTTGAAGGAAGACGAGATTCGCAACGTCGTGGCCTACGCCAAGACGCTGGCCCCGGGCAGCGAACTGTATCCGCCCGGTGAGCTCAATTTCTTCCTGCCGGTGCGCACCAAGAAGGCGTTCCCGGAGGACGAGATCGTGCTGAAGGGCCGCTTCACCGACGCCGAGGAAGGCGATAACCCCTGGCGCAGCATCCTCGAGGTCGAGAAGCGTTTCGGCAGGCGCTCGATGGGCGTGCTCGAGATCGTGTACGAGGACGACGGCGAGGATGCCGAGATCACCATGGTCGAGGCCGGCGCCAAGACCGTCGTGCACTGGAACAAGGAGAAAGGATCGATCCTGTCGGCAGCCCTGATTTACGGGGCGGCCACGCAGTCCGGCGAGTCGGACGAGGTGATCCCCTATCTGGCCTACGGCAAGCGCCTGTCGGAGAAGTCCACCCTGCAATCGAGCGCGCGCGTGATCGTGCCGGTGGACGACGCCGACGAGGGTGAGGTGGAGCTTGCGGGCGTCGTGCACTACGAGTGGACGGTGAATCGCCAGGCCATGTTCCCCGCGCTGGAGGTCACGGCGACTGTGCCGTTCGACGCCGGCGACGGCGACTCGGTGCAGTGGACGGCGGTGCCCCAGGTGCGGATCGGGCTGACGCGCGGCGGCCACGTGGCGCTCAATGCCGGCATCGAGTTCCCGCTGAGCGACCAGTCCTACGAGACGCGCTACCACCTCGTCCTGCTGTGGGACTTCGCCGACGGCAGCTTCTTCAAGGGCTGGTGAGCCCGCGCCTCACGGGCGCAGGTGCCGCTGCAGGAACGCGAGCTGATCCGACACGCTGCGCTCGAAGTGCGCGCCGAAGTACGGCTCGAAGTGGCCGATTGGATACCGCTGGGCCTCGCTGCGCGAGCCGAGCAGGCGGATGACCTGCTCGGCGGACGTCACTGGCGCCACGCTGTCGCGCTCGCACACCTGCACCAGCACCGGGCAGCGGACCCGGCTCGCGTAGCGCACTGGACGATACAGCCCGGCCGTGAGCCCGATGCGCGCGGTGACCTCGAAGCGGAAGCCCGGCGGTGCGAGCTTGCGATAGCCCTCGTCCGCGTCGTCGCTGGTCATGACGGCCAGGGTGCCCGGCTTGCCCACCGTCGGCACGTAATGGGCGCGCCCGAAAGGCGCCTTCGCGACATCCCACAGCCCGTGCCCGGTGAGGCGCAACAACTGCCCGGGGCCCGCATATTTCAGGATGTTCATGACGGCCGCGAGCCCATCCATCATCGGGCACTGGCACACGGCGGCTGCCACGCCCGGCACCGTCGCCGCCGTCACCAGCGCATGTCCGCCGGAGAACGAAGTGCCCCACACGGCGACGCGATTCGCATCGACACCCGAGAGGGCGTGGGCGAAGTGCACGGCGGCCTCGTAGTCCTGCAATTGCCGGCGCACGGACAGGAGTTGCCGCGGCTCGCCGTCGCTCGCGCCGAAGTGACGGTAGTCGAACAGCAGGACGTGCATGCCGGCTGCCGCGAAGCGTTCGGCATACGGCTCGAGGGACGCATCGCGCGTCGCACCGAAGCCGTGCGCCATCACGACGCAGGGGCGCAGCTGTCCGTCACCACTGCCGTCCGGTGTGTAACGCCACGCACGGCACGTCGCACCGCGGCTGCCGAAGGAGACTTCCGCGCGCGTCATGCCGGGCTCAGGCGGGCATCACCGGCACACCGATCCACCGCGGGTGCGCCCAGAAAGCGAAAGCCACGTAAAGCACCAGGCCCACGACCACGGCAATCACGTCGTACATGATCGACGGCGGCGTGGCGGCCGCCGCAGGCTGCGGCCGCTTTCCCGCGGAGATCCGGTCGATCACGGCCCAGGCGAGGAAGCCGCCGAACAGCAGCACGTCGGCCAGCATGCCGTTCACGAGCAGGTGCGACAGCGCCCAGGCCTTCGTCGCCGTGAGCATCGGGTGCTTCACCGCGGCCTTGATGCGGCCGGGGAGGTACGCCGCGACCAGCAGCGGGAACACCGGCAGCATGAGCAGCATCATCAGGTGCCG
>JAGVUU010000215.1 GCA_019136105.1 Gammaproteobacteria bacterium | reverse complement strand
GGCGATCAGCGCCCAGCTGCAGGCGATCCAGAAGCTGCGCAAGTCGCGCCGCTGAAAAATGGGGACATTCTCCGATTTTTCGCCCTGCGGCGAAAAATCGGAGAATGTCCCCTGATTTCCGATAAAGAAGGGCCCGCACTGCGGGCCCTTCTGCTTTGCGACGGCGAGAGCGGCTACTTGAGCACCAGCTCGCGGATCATCTCCGAGCCCAGGATCGTGCGCATCTTGCCGCGCTCGATGCCTGCCTGGGTCATCTGCTGCTGGGTGGCATTGAAGGTCTTTTCCATGATCGGCTCGACGCGATCATCGAGGCCGTCGAACGCCGCCATGTTCTTATACGTGACGACCAGGTACAGGTCGGGTTCGCCCGGCGAGCGTGCCTGGGTGCCATAGACGGCGTAGCCGAGCACGATTCCCGCGGCCTTTTGTGCCTCCAGGCTCTTCTTCCAGCCCGACTGCAGCCAGCTCATGTAGGCGTCGTCCATCCCGGGCTCGATCTTGACCGAGGTCACGATCGAGACGGGCCCCTCGCTGTAGGGACGGTCCGCGGCGCTGGCGATCCCGGTCATCGCGACGAATGCGAACAGCCCGGCCAGTGCGCCGAGCGCACGACTCTTCAACTTCATGTTGATTACCCCTGTCGATGATGCGCGTGTTGGTCCGCGCTCTTGTTGCGGGGAGTCATTTCCCCGTGGGCGGCGACACTACGCCCGCCCGGACCGGGCGTCACGCCGCAGTGCGGTAGCGTCCGGGGGTGGCCGGCCCGGGCTCCGGTAGAATGCCGCGCAACTCCCGGAGATGGATGTCCCCATGCCCCTGTCCGTCGTGATCCTGGCCGCTGGCCAGGGCAAGCGCATGAAGTCCGACCTGCCGAAGGTGCTGCAGCCGCTGGCTGGGCGGCCGCTCCTCGGGCACGTGCTCGATACCGCCGCTGGCCTCGAGGCCGCCGCCACGCACGTGGTGTACGGCCATGGCGGCGAGCAGGTGCTCGAGGCGTTCAAGGGCCGCGACGTGCACTGGGCGCTGCAGGCCGAGCAGCACGGCACCGGCCATGCGGTGATGCAGGCCATGCCGCAGGTCCCGGACGACCACCTCGTGCTGGTCCTGTATGGCGACGTGCCGCTGGTGCAGCTCGATACGCTTGCGCGCCTCGTTGCTGCCGCCGGCCCCGACGCGGTGAGCCTCCTGTCGGTGATGCTGCCGGACCCCACCGGCTACGGCCGCATCGTGCGCGACGGCGCGGGCAACGTGGTGCGCATCGTCGAGCACAAGGACGCCAACGCCAAGGAGCGCGCGATCCACGAGTCGAACACCGGCCTCATGTGCGTGCCGGCAGCCAAGCTCAAGGGCTGGCTCGGGTCGCTCAAGAACGACAACGCGCAGGGCGAGTACTACCTCACGGACATCGTCGTCATGGCGGTGCGCTCCGGTTGCCAGGTGCACGCCGTGGTCGCGCCCACGGTCACCGAAGTGCTGGGCGTCAACGACAAGGTGCAGCTCGCCGAGCTCGAGGCCGCCTACCGCAAGCAGCGCGCCACGGCGTTGATGCTCGAAGGCGTGACCATCGTCGACCCCGCGCGCTTCGACGCGCGCGGCCCGGTCAGCGCCGGTCGCGACGTGCACATCGACGTCAACGTGGTGCTCGAGGGCAGCGTGAAGCTCGGCGACCGCGTGCGCATCGGGCCGAACGTGGTGATCCGCGACAGCGAGATCGGTGACGACGTCGAGATCCATGCCAACTGCGTGGTCGACCGCGCCGTGGTGGGCGCGCGCAGCATCGTGGGGCCGTTCTCGCGCCTGCGCCCCGACGCGAAGCTGCACGAGGATGTGCACGTCGGCAACTTCGTCGAGGTGAAGAACAGCGTCCTGCGTGCGGGCGCGAAGGCCAACCACCTGACCTACCTGGGTGACGCCACGGTCGGTGAAAAGGTGAACGTGGGCGCCGGCACCATCACCTGCAACTACGACGGCGTGAACAAGTGGCGCACCGAGATCGGGGCGGGCGCGTTCATCGGCTCGGGCACGATGCTGGTTGCACCGGTGAAGGTCGGTGCCGGCGCCACGATCGGAGCCGGCTCGACGATCACCAAGGATGCGCCCGATGAGAAGCTGACCCTCGAGCGCAGCAAGCAGGTGACGATCGACAGTTGGCAGCGCCCGCCGAAGAAATAGAGAAATAGGGGACATTCTCCTATTTTTCGGGCGCGCATTACGACGCCTGAAAAATAGGAGAATGTCCCCTATTTCTCAGAAGCGCGCGCTCGGCCGCTCGGCCACCCGGTCCCGCCAGGCCTGCAGGTGCTGCAGGCCGGCATCACCCGGCTTGAACTTCATCAGCTTCGCGAATTCGATGCCGCAGAACGCGGTGATATCGGCGATCGTGAAGCGGTCGCCGGCCATCCACGGCTGCGACGCGAGCCGGGTGTCGAACACCCGCGCAATGCCCAGCAGCTTCTCGCCCTGCGAGGCGCCGAACTCGCGGAACTGCGGCTGCTCGAGCGCGGCGAGCCCCGGGTGCGTGTGCCGCACGCAATTCGCGATCGTCGCGAGCAGGTACAGCTCCACCTGGCGGTCGGCCATCTCGATGAAGGCGCGTTCCTCCACCGAGCGTCCCATCAGGTTGGGCTCAGGGTACAAGCCCTCGAGATAGGTGCAGATCGCACGCGACTCCGCGAGGAACCGCCCATCGTCGAGCTCGAGCACCGGCACCCGCGCGAGCGGATTGCGTGCCGTGAACGCTGCGCTGCGTTGCTCGCCGGCGTTCAGGTCCACCAGCTCGCGCGCGATGCCCTCGATGCCCTTCTCGGCGATGAACATGTCGACGCGCCGCGGGTTCGGCGCGCGTGGTGATGTGTGCAATTTCAATGCCGTGCCCTCGGTGGAATGCTGCGCAAAAACAGGAGAATGTCCCCTATTTTCTTCAGAGGTACTTCGCCAGCCAGCCGTGCACTTCCTCGTAGAAGTAACGGCTGTTCTCGCCCTTCAGGATCCAGTGGTTCTCGTCGGGGAAGACGACGAGCCGGCTCGGCACGTTCTGCCGTTGCAGGACCGTCCAGAACTCGAGCCCGTTGTTCACTGGCACGCGATAGTCGCGCTCACCGAACGTCACCAGGATCGGCGTCTTGAGCTGGCCTGAGCGGTAGAACGGGCTCTGTTCCTTCCACAGCGGCAGCTCTTCCCAGGCCGGGCCGCCGATATTGCGCTCGCGGCTGTACACGACGTCGCTCGTCGTCCACTGCGTGCGCAGGTCATAGAGGCCGGCGTGGCTCACCAGCGCCTTGTAGCGGTCGGTGGTGACGGCGAGCCAGTTGGTGAGATGGCCGCCGTAGCTTGCACCGCCCGCGGCCTGCCGCGATCCATCGATGAACGCGTAGCGCTTGATCGCCTCGTCCGCGGCCTGGTTGATCTCGTTCGCGGGTCCCTCCAGCGGATCACCCTGGATGCTGCGCGCGAACGCCTCGCCGAAGCCCGTCGAGCCGCTGTAGTTGGTGAGCAGCACCACGTAGCCCGGCTTCGCGAGCAGGTGGTAGTTCCAGCGGATGACGAAATCGTCCTTCCACATGCTGTGCGGACCGCCGTGGATCAGTACGAACAGCGGGTACTTCTTGCTCGGGTCGAAGCCCGGCGGCTTCACCAGCAGGTTGTGGATCTGCTTGCCGCGGCTCGACGTGAACCAGAATTCCTCGGCCGGCAGCCAGTCGATCGCCGCGGCGCGTTCCTTGTTGAACATCGAGATAGGGGCCCAGCGGCCCGTGGCGGGATCGACGCGACCGAGTTCCGGCGGGTTCACCGCGCTCGCCCAGATCGCGGCCACCATCGGCTTCGAGCCCGAGCCGCCGACTGCAAAACGCGAGTAGGTGCCGGCCTCGAGCTTGCCGACCGGCTTCACGCCGCCGCCCGAAACCTTCACCTCGAACAGCTGGTCGCGGCCCGCGCGCTCCGCGAGGAAGAACACGCGCCGGCTGTCGGGGGCCACCTCGAACTGCCCGACCGACTCGTCGAAATCGGCCGTGAGCACGCCGCGGTCGCCCAGCGACGGCCACGACCAGCGCACCAGGCGCGAGGCGGTGTACGTCCACTTGTCCGTCGTGGGTTCAACCTTTGCCAACAGCACCTTGCCGTCGGGCGTGAACTCGGGGGACGAGTAATCGCCTTCGTCGCCGGTGAGACGGCGCGGCTCGCCGCCGTCCACGTTCACGGCCCAGAGCGACGACCTCACCTCGGCGCGCGCCGACTCATGGCGGTTCGTGGTGGCCGCGAATACCACGCCACGGCCGTCGGGCGTCCATGCGGCGTCGATCGTGTCGCCGTCATTGCCCAGTCGGCCACCGAAGCCCGGCTCCTTGCGCAGCGCGCTCGAGGCAAGCAGGTCGCGGGCCGGCGTGCCGTTGCCGACGGCCTGCACCATCAGCGATGGGCGGAGCTCGTCGAGCCAGCGGTCCCAGTGCCGGACCGGGAAGCTGTCGTAGGCGCGGGCGTTGTACTTGCGCGCCTTGCGCTCGGCCGCGGCCTTACGGTTGTCTTCTTCGGTGACGGCACCCGGATAAGTGCGGCCAACAAACATGATCATGCTGCCATCGGGGCTAAATTTCGGCGATTTCGCGCCACCTGGCCAGTTGGTGACGCGCTGCGCCTCGCCCCCAGCGAGGTCGAGGACATAAACCTGTGACGCCTCGTCCTCATCGCGTTTCGCCGTGAATGCGAGGCGGGTCGAGTCGGGGCTGAACGCCGGGTCACCCTCTGAGCCCTTGCCCGAGGTCAGCCGCCGCAGGGAGCCCTGCCCGTCGCTCGAGACAATCCAAAGGTCGCTGCGGCCCTGTCCTTCCTCGTACGCGGGCTCGGTGACCGCCACGACGAACCAGCGGCCATCCGGGCTCACCGCCAGCGCGCCCGGCCGCTTCATCAGCCACAGGTCCTCGTGGGTGATCGGGCGGACGGACGGGGCCGGGGTCTCGGTGGCCATCGCCAGGCCGGCGAACAGGGACAGCACGAGCAACAGGAACGGGACGGCGCGGGCGCGCAGGGCCGGTGTATGCATCGGTTGGGACTCGCTCTCGCAGCAAACAGGGACGCCACCGGTGCGGTTCGCCGGCGGCGGGCAAAGAGTTTAACCACATAATCTGTGAGACGGGCCGACGATGGACCGGACCGGCCATGGACTACAATTGCGCCCCCCAGCACAAGGAATGCCGCATGTGCGGAATCGTTGGAGCCGTCGCCGACCGTGACATCGTCCCGATCCTGATCGAGGGCCTGCGCCGGCTGGAATACCGGGGCTATGACTCGGCAGGCGTCGCCGTGCTGAACGGCTCGGGCCACATGAAGCGCCTGCGTACGGTCGGCAAGGTGCGCAATCTCCAGGACGCACTGACGGCCGATCCGACCGCGGGTGGCCTAGGCATCGCGCACACGCGCTGGGCGACGCACGGCGTGCCGAGCGAGCGCAACGCCCACCCGCACATCTCGAAGGATGGCATCGCGATCGTCCACAACGGCATCATCGAGAACCACGAGGAACTGCGCGAAGAAGCCCGGCGCGAAGGCTACGAGTTCACCTCCGAGACCGACACCGAGGTGATCGCGCACCGGGTGCACCACCACCTCAGCGTGACCGGCGATCTGTTCAAGGCGGTGCGCGCCACCGTGGCCGAGCTCGAAGGCGCCTACGCGCTCGCCGTCGTCTCGCAGGCCGACCCCGACCGCATCGTCGTCGCGCGCGAAGGCTGCCCGGTGGTCATCGGCCTGGGCGAACAGGAGAATTTCGTCGCCTCCGACGTCGCGGCGCTGCTGCCCGTGACGCGCCACTTCATCTTCCTCGAGGAAGGCGACGTGGGCGAGGTGCGCCGCAAGAGCGTCCGCGTCCTCGACCGCGAGGGCAACACCGTGAGCCGCAAGGTGCACGAGAGCGAACTCAGCGCCGACGCGGCCGAGAAGGGCGAGTTCCCGCACTACATGCTCAAGGAGATCCACGAGCAGCCGCGCGCGGTGGCGCAGACGCTCGAGGAGCGCGTCGCCGGCGGCCGCCTGCTCGAGGCAGCGTTCGGTCCCGCGGCGCAGGCCGTGTTCGCGAAGACCGAGGCCGTGCGCATCGTGGCCTGCGGCACGAGCTTCCATGCAGGCCTCGTCGCCAAGTACTTCATCGAGCAGATCTGCCGGCTGCCGTGCTGGGTGGAGATCGCGAGCGAGTACCGCTACCGCAACCCGGTGGTGCCGAAGAACACGCTGTTCGTGAGCGTTTCGCAGTCGGGTGAGACCGCCGACACGCTCGCCGCGCTGCGCCTCGCCAAGCAGGCGGGCTATCTCTCGCAGCTCGCGATCTGCAACGTGCCCGAGAGTTCGCTGGTGCGCGAGTCGGAACTCGTCATGCTCACGCGCGCCGGCCCCGAGATCGGCGTGGCGTCGACCAAGGCGTTCACCACGCAGATCGCCGCGCTCAGCATGCTGGTGATCGCGCTCGCCAAGTTCCACAGCGCCGATGCCGAGCGCGAGCGTGGACTGGTGCATAAGCTGCTCGGCATCCCGTCGCTGATCGAGAGCACGCTCAAGCTCGACGGCACCATCAAGGAGCTGGCCAAGCGTTTCGCCGACAAGCACCACGCGCTGTTCCTCGGCCGCGGAGCGATGTATCCGCTCGCGCTCGAGGGTGCGCTGAAGCTCAAGGAAATCTCGTACATCCATGCCGAGGCGTACCCGGCGGGCGAGCTCAAGCACGGCCCGCTCGCGCTGGTGGACAAGGACATGCCCGTCATCGCGGTGGCGCCCAACAACGACCTGCTCGAGAAGCTGAAGAGCAACCTGCAGGAAGTGCGCGCGCGAGGCGGCGAGCTCTACGTGTTCGCCGACCCCGAGTCAGGCTTCGAGCCGTC
>JAGVUU010000073.1 GCA_019136105.1 Gammaproteobacteria bacterium | reverse complement strand
GGCCGCATCGTGACCTCGCGCGGACCCGGCACCGCGCTCGAATTCAGCCTGACACTCGTCGACCTGCTCGTCGGTGCCGACGCCGCGCGCGGATTGGGCCAGGGCATGCTCGCGAAGGGAAACTAGAATGTCTCCGGGCGCGTCAGCGCATCGACGCCGCCGTCGACGTACACCTGCGTGCCATGGACGCAGCTTGCGCCCTGCCCCAGCAGGAACTTGATCACCGAGGCGATTTCGTCGGGCCGCGCGCGTCGACCGATCGGCGCCACGAACCGGCTGATGGCAGGCCCGTAGACCGGGTCCGCGAGCCCGGCCTGCAACAGCGGTGTCTCGACCGCGCCGGGCGCCACGGTATTCAGGCGCACGCCGAGCTTGCCCCAGTCGACCGCGCGCCGTCGCACCGCCACCGTGAGCGCGTTCTTCGATCCGGCATAGGCCAGCTGGCCGGCGCGATCACCCGCAGCCGCGAGCACGCCGGCAACCTGTGCCTCATCCCCCGCCTCGAGCGCACGCCCGATCGGATTCGCTTCCCACGTCACCTGGACCGACGACACCGAGGAGACGACGACGGCCGCAGGCGCGACACCGCGCTGCAGTGCGCCTCGCAGACCATCGAGCATCGCCACCGCACCGAAGTAGTTGACGGCGACAATGTTCACGTGTGGCTTGACGGTCGGGCCGAGGCCCGCCGAGAGCACGAGGCCGTCGAGCGTGCCACCGGAGCGATCCAGCACCGCGGCGACCGCATGGGCCCGCCCCGCGGCGGTCGACAGGTCCGCGGCGATGTCCGCGCCGCCGATGTCGATGCCGATGATGTCGTGACCGCTCGCACGCAGCATGGCGGCCGTTGCGGCCCCGATTCCCGATTTTGCGCCGCTGATGGCGATGAGTGACATGCGGTTCTCCGTCGCGTCTGCCGCCCGCAGGCGCGGCCGGCGCCACCGGCCAAACGGACGATGACCCCGGCGCAGCGTGGCGCCTAGGCTCGCGCATGAGTCTACGGTCTCCGGTCATCCTCGTCACCGGCGCAAGCCGCGGGATCGGCGCCGCCACGGCATTGTCAAGGGCTGGCGCATCGCCATCACGGCGCGAACCGCGAACGAGGGACAACGACTGGACCATCAGCTGCGCCGCGCGGACGGCACACCGCTCGCGGGCAGTCTCGCCACGACCGCCGCTGCGGTACGCGAGCTCGGCGCAGAAGTCCTTGCCCAGCCGATGGATCTCATGGACGCCGCATCGCTCGACGCAGCATGCGACGCGGTGTTCGCGCATTACGGGCGCGTCGACGTGCTGGTGAACAACGCGGTCTACCAGGACCGCGAGTCCAACGCCCTGCTGCACGAGCTGACCGACGAGGCACTGGAGCGCACGCTCCGCGGCAATGCCGTCGCCCCGTTTCATCTCGCGCGTCGCGTGTTGCCCATCATGGTGGCGCAGGGTGGCGGCAGGATCGTCAATGTCAGCTCGGGCGCCGCGAAACACGATCCACCGGTACCTGCCGACCAGGGCGCCTGGGGATTCGCCTACGGCGCCTCGAAAGCCGCCCTCGCGCGCCTGGCCGGTTGCATCAACGTCGAGTATCGCGGCAAGGGCATCAGCGCCTTCACCGTCAATCCCGGGCTCGTGAGCACCGAGGCCGTCACGGCGACGCTCGGCGACGGTGGCACGCTCGAGCAGCGTTACGGTGCGATGACGCCGCAGGCGATTGCCGAGGCACTTCTGTGGCTCGTGAATGACCCGGCCGCCGCCGCCATCATCGCGAGCCCGAAGATCATCGAATTGCAGCAACTGATACGCGAGGGTCGGATTCCCGCTGCGGCAACGCCCGCGCGCTAGGACGCCCGGTTCACGACGCGAGCGCCGGGCGTCGCGCCGCCCACGGCGCGGCTGCTTCGAGCTGCGCGGCGAGCCGCAACAGTGTCAGCTCGGCGCCGAAACGCCCGGCGAACTGCACGCCGATCGGCAGGCCCGCGGCGTTCCAGTGAAGTGGCACCGACATCGCCGGGTGTCCCCCCATGTTGAACACGGACGTGAAGGGACTCGCATCCATCGCAGCCCGGATATACGACTCCCACGGTTGATCGAGCGACAGTTCACCGAGTTTCGGCGGCGGAACTGCCGTTGTGGGCGACAGGATGAGATCGTAGCGCGCCAGGAATTCGTCGAGAACGATCCCGACGCGGTCGATGGTCGCGCGGGCGCGAAGCATGTCTTCGGCCGTCCTCTTCGCCACCTGTTGCAGCGTGCGCCAGTTGATGGGTTCGAGATCGGCCTCGGTGGCCGCCCGCCCGAGTGCCTTCTCGCGATCACGGATCGACACCAGCATGCCGGTGCCCGTCACGATGCTCATTGCCGAGCCCATGTCCGCGACAGGCAGCTCGAGCACGGCCGGCTCGACTTCATGGCCCAGCGACTCGCACAGCTTCGCCGCCTTCAGCATCGCCTCCCGGCAATCCGGG
>JAGVUU010000126.1 GCA_019136105.1 Gammaproteobacteria bacterium | reverse complement strand
GGGGCTGGAGCTCTACTACGACATCGGTGCCGACGTGCCCTCGGTGCTGCGCGGCGACCCTACGCGCCTGCGCCAGATCCTGGTGAACCTCATCGGCAACGCGATCAAGTTCACCGACCGCGGCGAGGTCGAGGTGCGCGTGCGCTGTATCGAGCGCAACGGCAGCATGGCCAGCCTCGAGTTCCTGGTGCGCGACACCGGCTGCGGCATCGCGCCGGACAAGCTCGAGGCGATCTTCGGCGCCTTTTCGCAGGCGGACAACTCGACCACGCGCAAGTACGGCGGTACCGGCCTCGGGCTGGCGATCTGCCGCCAGCTCAGCGAGCTCATGGGCGGGCGGATCGGCGTCGACAGCGTGCCGGACGCGGGCAGCCGCTTCGAGGTGGTGCTGCCGCTGCGCCTGGTCGCCGATCCGGCGCCCCTGCGTGCCGGCGTGCTCGCCGGGGCGCGGGTGCTGGTGGCGAGCGCGAGCGCGGCCTTCGGCGACTTCCTGTGCGCGACCCTGCAGGCGGCCGGGCTGCGTGCGGAGGCGGCCTGTGGCGGTGAGGTCGCGGTCCAGGCGCTGGCGCGCGCCGCCGACGGCAGCGACCCTTTCGCCTTCCTGCTGATGGATGCGGACCTGCCGGAACCGGGCGGCTTCGCGTTGGCGCAGCGCTTCGCCGCCGCGTGGCCGCGACCGGACCGCATCATCCCGATGATGGCGAGCCACTCGCAGCGCAACGATGCCCTGCGTTGTGAAGAGCTCGGGCTCGGTTTTCGTCTCGCCAAGCCCTTCTCCGCCGAAGACCTGCTGGCCGTGCTGCGCATGGCGCAGGGCGGCGAGCGCGAGGCTACCGAGCCGCCGCCCTTCGAGCTCGCGCCGGTCGAGTTGCGCTCGAGTGTCGGGGTCGAGCGGCCCGCGCGGGTGCTCGAAGTGCTGGTGGTCGAGGACAACCCTGTGAACCAGACCGTGGCCCGACGCATGCTCGAGCACGCAGGCCACAGCGTGGCCGTGGCGAACAACGGCGAGGAGGCCCTTGAGGCGATCGAGGCTCGTCACTTCGACGTGGTGCTGATGGACGTGCAGATGCCCGTGATGGGCGGCATCGAGGCCACGCAGGCGATCCGCGCGCGCGAGGCGAGGCGCAGCTGGGTGCTCGAGGGCGACTGGAGGCCGGTGCCGATCATCGCGATGACCGCGCATGCGATGGAGGGGGATCGCGAGCGCTGCCTCGAGGCCGGCATGGACGACTACGTCTCCAAGCCGGTCCACCCCGAGGCGCTGTTCGCCGCGATCGAGCGCGCGCTCGGCCCGGCGGGCGGGGAGGAGGTGGGCAGCGACATCACCCTGCTCGAGCTGGACGCGGCCGACCGTCGCCGCATCGCCTGTCTGGACGAGGCGCGTGCGATGTTCGAAGGCGACGAAGGGGTCGTCGAGCAACTCGTCGAGGTGTTCCTGCGCGATCTGCCACGCACGGTCGCGGACCTGCACAAGGGCGCGGCCGACATGGATTTCGAACGCCTGCGCGCGCTCGGTCACATGATCAAGGGCTCGGTGGGGGTGTTCTCGGCGCAGCGTGCGGTCGACGCCGCGCGCCGGCTCGAGGACCTCGCTGCGGCCGGCGACCCGCGTGCGCTGACCAGCCAGGCGGGCCTCGCGGCACGCGAGATCGAGCTGCTCGGCGAGGTGCTGCGGGAAGAGGCGGCTGGCGGCAGTTGAGCGGGCTGTTTGCCTTGAATCCGCCGAAAATGTACAATCACAAGGTTTTCGAAGCGGGATCGGCCCGGAGGCCCGTCCCGCTTTTTGTACATATCGGGCGCGCCGTTCGCGCGCCTGCAAGACTTCCAGCAGATTCCAGGAGCTTCTCGTGAGTGCATTCCCGCCCGCCATTCTTGCGCTCGCCGACGGAACCGTCTTCCACGGCAAGGGTATCGGCGCGGTTGGCAGCACGGTCGGCGAGGTGGTGTTCAACACCTCGATGTCGGGGTATCAGGAAATCCTGACCGACCCGAGCTATTGCCGCCAGATCGTCACCCTGACCTATCCGCACATCGGCAACACCGGCATCAACCCCGAGGACGTCGAGTCCACCCGCGTGCAGGCGGCCGGCCTGGTCATCCGCGACCTGCCCATCCTGCCGTCCAACTTCCGCATGACCCAGCGCCTGGACGACTACCTGCGCGCCGAGAACGTGGTCGCGATCGCCGGGCTCGACACCCGCAAGCTCACCCGCGTGCTGCGCGAGAAGGGCGCGCAGGCGGGCTGCATCGTCACCGCTACCGCGGGCCAGGCGCTCGACGCCGAGGCTGCCGTGGCCGAGGCGCGCGCCTTCCCCGGCCTTGCGGGCATGGACCTCGCCAAGGTCGTCAGCGCCAGCGCGCGCTACGAGTGGAAGCAGGCCGAGTGGGCGCTCGAGGGCGGCTACAGCGACCGCGCCGACGGGCGCTTCCACGTCGTCGCCTACGACTTCGGCGTCAAGTACAACATCCTGCGCATGCTGGTCGAGCGCGGCTGCCGCCTCACCGTGGTGCCGGCGCAGACGCCCGCCGCCGAGGTGCTGGCGCTGAGTCCGGACGGTGTGTTCCTGTCCAACGGGCCGGGCGACCCCGAGCCCTGCGACTACGCGATCGCGGCAATCCGCGAGATCCTCTCCGCGCGCGTGCCGACCTTCGGCATCTGCCTCGGCCACCAGCTGCTGGCGCTCGCCTCCGGCGCGAAGACCATGAAGATGAAGTTCGGCCACCATGGCGCGAACCACCCGGTCAAGGACCTCGACAGCGGCCAGGTGCTGATCACCAGCCAGAACCACGGCTTCGCAGTCGATCCGTCGACCATGCCGGCGAGCCTGCGCGTGACCCACCAGTCGCTCTTCGATGGCTCCAACCAGGGCATCGCGCGCACCGACGTGCCGGCCTTCTCCTTCCAGGGCCACCCCGAGGCGAGCCCCGGCCCGCACGACGTCGCCTACCTGTTCGACCGCTTCATCGGCCTGATGGAAGCAGGCAAGTAAGACCTTCCACGGCGGGCGAGGGCCCGCCGCCCCAGTTCATTCCGATGCGCGCGATCGGCGCGGCGTCGAGGAATCACCGAGGCAAGACAATGCCCAAGCGTACAGACATCAAGAGCATCCTGATCATCGGCGCCGGCCCGATCATCATCGGCCAGGCCTGCGAGTTCGACTATTCCGGCGCACAGGCCTGCAAGGCGCTGCGCGAGGAAGGCTACAAGGTCATCCTGGTCAACTCGAACCCGGCGACCATCATGACCGACCCGGAGACGGCCGACGTCACCTACATCGAGCCGATCACCTGGCAGGTGGTCGAGCGCATCATCGAGAAGGAGCGTCCCGACGCGATCCTGCCGACCATGGGCGGCCAGACCGCGCTCAACTGCGCGCTCGACCTCGGCCGCCACGGCGTGCTCGCCAAGTACGGCGTCGAGCTCATCGGCGCTTCGGAAGAGGCGATCGACAAGGCCGAGGACCGCCTCAAGTTCAAGGACGCGATGACCAGGATCGGTCTCGGCTCGGCGCGCTCGGGCATCGCCCACAGCATGGAAGAGGCGCTGCAGGTCCAGGGCGGCATCGGCTTCCCGGTGATCATCCGCCCGAGCTTCACGCTCGGCGGCACCGGCGGCGGCATCGCCTACAACATGGAAGAGTTCCAGGAGATCTGCAAGCGCGGTCTCGAGGCCAGCCCGACCAACGAGCTCCTGATCGAGGAGTCGCTGCTGGGCTGGAAGGAATACGAGATGGAGGTCGTGCGCGACCGCGCCGACAACTGCATCATCGTATGCTCGATCGAGAACCTCGACCCGATGGGCGTGCACACCGGCGACTCGATCACCGTCGCGCCGGCGCAGACGCTCACCGACAAGGAATACCAGATCATGCGCAACGCCTCGATCGCGGTGCTGCGCGAGATCGGGGTGGATACCGGTGGCTCGAACGTCCAGTTCGCCATCAACCCGAAGGACGGTCGCATGATCGTCATCGAGATGAACCCGCGCGTGTCGCGCTCCTCGGCGCTGGCCTCCAAGGCCACCGGCTTCCCGATCGCCAAGGTCGCCGCCAAGCTGGCGGTGGGCTACACCCTCGACGAGCTGCGCAACGACATCACCGGCGGTGCCACGCCGGCCTCCTTCGAGCCCTCGATCGACTATGTCGTCACCAAGATCCCGCGCTTCGCGTTCGAGAAGTTCCCGCAGGCCAACGACCGCCTGACCACCCAGATGAAGTCGGTGGGCGAGGTCATGGCGATGGGCCGCAGCTTCCAGGAGTCCTTCCAGAAGGCCCTGCGCGGGCTGGAGGTGGGCGTGTATGGTCTGGATGAGGTCGAGGCCGACCGCGAGGACCTCGAGCACGAGCTCGCCAGCCCGGGCGCGCAGCGCATCTGGTACGTCGGCCAGGCCTTCCGCGAGGGCATGAGCCTGGAGCAGGTGTTCAACCTGTCGAAGATCGACCCCTGGTTCCTCGCCCAGATCGAGGACATCGTGCTCTCCGAGAAGGCGCTCGCCGGGCGTTCGCTGAAGGCGCTGCAGGCCGCCGAGCTGCGCGAGCTCAAGAAGAAGGGCTTCTCCGACCGCCGCCTGGCCAAGCTGCTCAACACCGACGAGACCGCGGTGCGCCTGCACCGCCACACCGTGGGTGTGCGCCCGGTGTTCAAGCGCGTCGACACCTGCGCGGCCGAGTTCGCCACCTCCACCGCCTACCTGTATTCGTCCTACGAGGACGAGTGCGAGGCGATGCCGACCGAGCGCAAGAAGATCATGGTGCTCGGCGGCGGCCCCAACCGCATCGGCCAGGGCATCGAGTTCGACTACTGCTGCGTGCATGCGGCGCTGGCGCTGCGCGAGGACGGGTACGAGACCATCATGGTCAACTGCAACCCGGAGACCGTGTCCACCGACTACGACACCTCGGACCGCCTGTACTTCGAGCCGATCACGCTCGAGGACCTGCTCGAGATCGTGCACATCGAGAAGCCGGTGGGCGTGATCGTCCAGTTCGGCGGCCAGACCCCGCTCAAGCGCGCGCAGGCGCTCGAAGAGAACGGCGTGCCGATCATCGGCACCAGCCCGGACATGATCGACGCCGCCGAGGACCGCGAGCGCTTCCAGAAGCTGCTCAACGACCTGGGTCTCAAGCAGCCGCCCAACCGCACCGCGCGCACGCCCGAACAGGCCGTGCGCCTTGCGGCCGAGATCGGCTACCCGCTGGTGGTGCGGCCGTCCTACGTGCTCGGTGGCCGCGCGATGGAGATCGTGCACGAGCAGAAGGACCTCGAGCGCTACATGCGCGAGGCGGTCAAGGTCTCGAACGAGTCGCCGGTGCTGCTCGACCGCTTCCTCAACGACGCCACCGAGGTGGACGTCGATGCGCTGTCCGACGGCAAGCAGGTGATGATCGGCGGCATCATGGAGCACATCGAGCAGGCCGGCGTGCACTCGGGCGACTCGGCCTGCTCGCTGCCGCCCTACACGCTGTCGGCGAAGCTGCAGGACGAGCTGCGCCGCCAGACCGAGGCCATGGCGCGTGCGCTGAAGGTCGTCGGCCTGATGAACGTCCAGTTCGCCATCCAGGGCGAGGGCGACAACGCGGTGGTCTATGTGCTGGAAGTGAACCCGCGCGCCTCGCGTACCGTCCCCTTCGTGTCCAAGGCCTGCTCGCTGCCGCTGGCGAAGATCGCCGCGCGCTGCATGGCCGGCCAGACGCTGGCAGAGCAGGGCGTCGGCGGCGAGATCGTGCCGCCGTACTACTCGGTCAAGGAGGCGGTGTTCCCGTTCGTGAAGTTCCCGGGCGTGGATACCATCCTCGGGCCCGAGATGAAGTCCACCGGCGAGGTCATGGGCGTGGGCCGCAGCTTCGGCGAGGCCTTCGTCAAGAGCCAGATGGGCGCGGGCGTGCGCCTGCCGACCTCGGGCACGGTGTTCATCAGCGTGCGCCCGACCGATAAGCCGGTCGCGATCGAGGTCGCACGCGAGCTGCACGAGATGGGCTTCGCGCTCGTCGCCACGCGCGGCACTGCGGCGGCGATCGAGGCCGCCGGGATTCCCGTGGGCGTGGTCAACAAGGTCAACGAGGGGCGTCCGCACATCGTCGACATCATCAAGAACGAGGAGATCGTGCTGGTGATCAACACCGTCGACGAGAAGCGCCAGGCGATCGCCGACTCGCGCTCGATCCGCACCAGCGCGCTCGCCGCCAAGGTGTCGATCTTCACCACCATCGAGGGTGCGCGCGCCGCCTGCATGGGCATGCGCCACCTCTCGAGCGGTCTCGAGGTGTATTCCGTGCAGGGCCTGCACGCCGAACTGAAGCAGCAAGCATGAACAAGACCCCGCTTACCGTTGCCGGCGCCGAGAAGCTGCGGACCGAGCTCCATCGACTGAAGACCGTCGAGCGTCCCAACGTGATCGCCGCGATCGCCGAGGCACGCTCGCACGGCGACCTCTCCGAGAACGCCGAGTACGAGGCCGCCAAGGATCGCCAGGGCTTCATCGAGGGGCGCATCATGGAGGTCGAGTCCAAGCTCGCCAACGCGCAGATCATCGATCCGACGCTGCTCGATGCGGACGGTCGCTGCGTGTTCGGCGCCACGGTCGAGCTCGAGGACCTCGAGTCGGGCCAGGTGGTGACTTACCAGATCGTCGGCGACGACGAGGCCGACATCAAGGAAAACAAGATCTCGATCAGCTCGCCGATCGCGCGTGCGCTGATCGGCAAGTACGCCGGGGATATCGCCGAGGTGCAGGCGCCCGGTGGCGTGCGCGAATACGAGATCCTGGACGTGCGCTACGTCTGAGGGGTGCGGGGTGGCGTGGAGCTGAAGAGGGCGGTGCGATGCACCGCCTCTTCGTTTGCAGCCGCGGCGCGGGGCGCGCCGGGCGGGGGGTGCTCAGCGCCCGCGTGCGGCGCCGCGTCCGCGCGGGGC
>JAGVUU010000130.1 GCA_019136105.1 Gammaproteobacteria bacterium | reverse complement strand
CACGCTGCCGTCGTTCGACGTCGTCTTCAAGCTGATCCGCGACAAGTTCCCCTACCAGAAGAACATCCTCCGCCAGGACGTGCTGCAGAAGTACGACCTCGTCTTCAGGCACGACCGGGCCGGCCGCCTCGTCGACGCGCAGGAATTCAAGCGCATGCAGTTCCCGAAGGCGCGCTTCACACACGACCTGCTGCACGAGCTGCTCACCGAGACCGCGGCAACGGTGCACGAGGAAGGCGACCAGCTGCTCATCGACCACCTCTACATCGAGCGGCGCATGACGCCGCTCAACCTGTACGTGCGCGAGGCGAGCCGCGAGCAGGCCGAGAAAGCGGTGCTCGACTACGGCCAGGCGATCCGCGACCTCGCCGTGACCAACATCTTCCCGGGTGACCTGCTGCTCAAGAACTTCGGCGTCACCCGCCACGGCCGCGTGATCTTCTACGACTACGACGAGCTGTGCCTGGTGACCGACTGCCGCTTCCGCGAAGTGCCGCAGTCGCGCTACGAGGAAGACGAGATGCTCGCCGAGACGTGGTACTACGTGGGCGAGAACGACGTGTTCCCGGAGACCTTCATCAATTTCCTCGGCTTCGATCCGCACCTGAAGGACGTCTTCCTGAACGCCCACCGCGAGATCCTCACCGCCGACTGGTGGCGCGGCATCCAGGAGCGCCTGCGCGAGGGTGACGTGCTCGAGGTGCTGCCTTACCACAAGCACCGCGTGCGGGTCTTCAGCAGCCTGTGACCATGCGCCGACCCGTCTGGGCTCTGCTCGCGCTGCTCGTGCTGATGGCGTTCGCCTTCCAGGGCACGCGAGGCATCTACGAGCCCGACGAAGGCCGCTACACCGCCACGGCCATCAACATGCTCAAGAGCGGTGACTGGCTCGTGCCCACGGTGGACGGCGAGCACCCGCACCTGACCAAGCCGCCGATCACCTATTGGGCGCTCGCCGCGAGCATGGGTGCGTTCGGCCGCAACGAGTGGGCCGCGAGACTGCCCGGCGCGCTCGCCTTCGTGGGCACCGGCCTGCTCGTGTTCGGCCTCGGCCGGCGCCTGTGCCCGGCAAAGCCGTGGCTGCCGGCGGTGATCTGGTCGCTTTCGTTCGCGCCGCTGGTCGGTAGCAACATCGTCTCGACCGACGCACTGCTCATGCTGTTCGAGACGGCGGCCATGTTCGCCCTCGTCGAAGCCTGGCTGCGCGAAGGACCAGACCGGCGCCGCTGGGTGATCGGCATGTGGCTGTGCTGGGCGCTGGCCTTCATGACGAAGGGTCCGCCCGGGTTGCTGCCACTCGGCGCGATGGCCGCGTTCCTGGGCGTCCACGATCGGGCACGGCTGCGTGGCCTGTTCCCCCTGACCGGCCTGCTGCTCTTCGCCGTCGTGGCGTTCACCTGGTTCGCCATCATCGTCTACCAGCAGCCGGACAGGCTCGGTTACTTCGTCGGCAGCGAGGTGTACGACCGCGTCTTCACGGCCAAGCACGACCGCAACGCGCAGTGGTACGGCGGCATCAAGGTCTACCTGCCGGTGCTGCTCGTCGGCGCACTGCCGTGGTGGGCCCTGGCGGTCGCGGCGGCCGGCGGGCCGCGGGCGGCGTGGGCTGGCCTGCGCGGCAGCGTGCGGGAACGCCGGCTCGACGCACTGCTCCTGCTCTACTGGCTGCTGCTGCCGCTCGCGGTGTTCTTCCTGTCGCGGTCGCGCCTCGAACTCTACATCCTGCCGCTGTTCGTCCCGCTGGCGCTGCTGATGTCGCGCGCCCTCGCCAGCTGGCCGTGGCTGACGCCGCGGCGATTCGCGACGATTGCCGGCCTCACTGCGGTGGCGTTGCTGGCTCTGAAGGGCACGGCCGCCTACATCACGACCGACCGCGATGCGCGCCAGATGGCCGCGCAGATCCGCGAGACGCTCGACCTGCATGACGTCGTCGAGATTGCCTTCTACGACATGCGTGCCTTCTTCGGCCTGACGATGTACCTCGACGTCCGCGCCGAAAGCGTACGGATCGGCGGACCCGGCCGGCCACATTCGCGGCAGCTCGCCACCGAGGACGAATTGTGTGACGAGCTCAACGAGCAGGAGCACAACGTCTTCGCGCTCAAGCGCGCCCGCGTGCAGCAATTCACCGCGGCCGTGTCCGCCTGCGGTCCGTACGCCGCGCGCGAGATCGGCGAGTTCCACGGTGACGGCCACGAGATCGTCCTGTTCAGGATCCTGGCCGCGGATCCCGGCGGCTGAGGCCTTTGCAGGCAACACGCCCGGCGGTTACGCTGCACCGGACCTGGCACGACGGGAACGATGCAGATGAAAGCGCATCGGGCGGCGAGCGCCCTCATTCTCCTGCTTGGCTGGTACCTCGTTGCGGACGCGGCCGACGTCAATATTCCCGTGCCCGCCGACACGCTCGAACGGCAACTCGCAACCGAGCCGTTCAGCATCGTCGCCGCCGAAATCAGCCGCCCGAAGGCCAAGGGCGACATCACGCTCAAGGCCGAAGCCTCGTTCTCCGGCAACCCGCCCTACCGCGTGAAGCTGCGTCGCGCCGAGCCGGGGGCCGAGACCTTCAACAACCGGCCGCGATACGACCTCGCTGCCTATGAGCTGCAGAAGCTGTTCCTCGAGCCGGCCGAGTACGTCGTGCCGCCGACGGCGTTGCGCACGTTGCCTGTCGCGGACTTGCTCCGGTACGCCCCGGAGGCGCGCCCCACGTTCCGCGGCTCGGACGAGGTGCTGGTCGTACTGCAGTACTGGCTGCAGGAGGTGAAGGTGGTGGCGGACGCCTATGACCCCGCCCTCTTCAGCTCCGATGCCGGTTACGCCCGCCACATAGGCCAGTTGAACGTGCTCACCTACCTGATCGAGCACGGCGACGCGAACCTCGGCAACTTCCTCGCGTCCCGTGCGGAACAGTCGCCAAGAGTCTTCTCGGTGGATAACGGCGTGGCATTCGCGCACAACGAGAGTGACCGCAGCGACGTGTGGAAGTACCTGCGCGTGCCGGACCTGCCGGCCGACACGGTCTCGCGGCTGCGGGCACTCACGCAGGACGAATTGCAGGAAAGGCTGGGCGTGCTCGCACAGTGGCGCCTCGACGGCGGCCGCTGGATCGCGGAGCCGCCCGGAGAGAATCTTGCGCCGCAACGCGGCGTCCGGCAGAAGGACGGCGTGGTCCAGCTCGGGCTGACCAAGTCCGAGATTGCCCAGGTCGACCGGCGCCGCATGCAGCTGCTCAAGCAGGTGGACGATCGCCGCGTCGGACTCATCGAGGAGCAACGCCCATGAGACGAGCGACTGCGCGCGGAAGCACGTGGCAAGCACTGGCGACGGTCGTGCTGTGCGGCCTGGCCATGTGCGCCGCAACCACGGCCCGCGCCGACGAAGCCACGGCAACGTGGACCGGGGTGGAGCGCGTTGTCGCCTTCGCCGACGTGCACGGTGCCCACGAGGAATTGACGACGCTGCTCCGTTCGGCCGGCGTCGTGGATGCCGGGCTGCGCTGGAGCGGCGGCAAGGCGCACGTCGTCAGCCTCGGTGACCTGCTCGACCGCGGCGCGGACTCGCGCAAGGTGATGGACCTGCTGATGCGCCTGCAGGGCGAAGCCGCCGCTGCGGGCGGCCGCCTGCACGTCGTGCTCGGCAACCACGAGGCGATGAACGTGCTCGGCGACCTGCGCTACGTGGACCCGGGTGAGTATGCGGCGTATGCGGCCGAGGAAGACACGGCCGAGCGCGCACAGGCCAAGGCGGCGTTCCTGGGGCGGCAGGCGGGCACGACTGAGGCCGATTTCGCGCGGCTGTTCCCGCCCGGCTATTTCGGTCACCGTCGCATGCTCGGGCCCGAGGGCCGCTACGGCCAGTGGTTGCTGCAGCTGCCGGTCGCCGTCAAGGTGAATGACACGGTGTACATGCACGGCGGGCCGTCATCGGTGCTGGCCGGACGCAGTCTCGAGCAACTCAACCGCGACTATCGCGCAGCCCTGCAGAACTACCTGGCCGCGGAGGCTGCGCTGCGCCGGGCCGGACTGCTGCACTTCGAGGACGTGTACTCGCGCCGGCCGGACGCAGCGGCGGCGAGGCTGGCGGCGATGCCACCTGGCGACGCGACGACCGCCCTCGCCCCGCTGGTCGAGCGCTTCCGCGTCGCCGACGACGAGCCGTTGCTCGGCAGCCGCGGACCGAACTGGAGCCGGGGCGTCGCGTTCTGCAACGAGTGCGCCGAGGCCGACGTGCTGCGCCCGTGGCTGCAGGCCGTGGGCGCCACGCGGGTCGTGATCGGCCACACCGTGGCGCGCAACGGCACCGTCGTCTCGAGGTTCGACGGCGCAGTCGTGAAACTCGATGCAGGCATGAACCGGGCCGTCTACAAGGGTCACCCCGCCGTGCTGTTCTCCGATGCCGCGGGCACGCGCGTGGCCTACGTGCTGCCCGATGCCCCGCCGGCCGCGATACCCGCCGAGCCGCTGTACCTCAGCTCCCAGGCATTTGGCGAGGACGTCGTGGCAACCATGCTTGCCAAGGGAGCGATCACGGTCGCCGAGACGTGCGCCCCCGGGGTGCTGGAAGTGCGGGTCACGCACGAGGGACGGACCGTGGAGGCAGTCTTCGAGGCAGCCACGCCGGACATCGTCAAGCGCGAGCTGGCGGCGTACCGACTCGACCGTCTGCTTGGCCTCGGGCTGGTACCGGCCACCGTCGCACGCAATCACGACGGACAGGACGGCATCCTGCAGGGCCGGCCTGCCAACTGGGCAAGCGAGCAGGACCGGCTCAACGCAAGGAGCGGCACGGCCGCCGGGCTTGCCTGCCAGACCATTTCGACGGTACCGCAGGCCGAGCCGGCACGCCGTGCGCCGCCGGGAAACGGACGTCCGCCTCGCCTGCCGACCGGCGGCTGGTGCGACATGGGCGCGCTGTATCAGCTGAGCTACGCCTTCGATGCGCTGATCGACAACAAGGGCCGCACTTACGACCGGTTCCTGTACGACGCCGACGAAGCCACGTTGTTCCTCGCGGGCCACGGCGCTGCATTCGGCACCTCGACCCAGGTGCCCAAGCCGCTCGAGGCGCCGCTCGCGAAGACCGGCGCCGAGATGCGCGCCCGCCTGCAACGGCTCGATGAAGCCAGCGTGCAGGCTGCCATCGGTGACCTGGTGGGATCGCGCAGCGTAAAGGCGTTGCTCGCGCGCCGCGACCGGATCCTGGCGCTGGCCGCAGCCCCGGCGGCGCGCTGAAGCTCAGCCGCCGGCGGGAGTCGTCGCGCGCAGCCGGAAACTGCTCGCGACCTCGAGGCCGTCCACGTCGCTCGCGACGACGGCGATGGTGAGTTCCTCGGTGAACGCGGCGGGCGGCCTGCCCTCGAAGCGCCGCGACCTCGGATCGAACCGCAGCCACGGTGGCAGCGGCCGGCCATCGGCGAGCCTCGCCTGCAGGTGCAGGACGTCGCCCGGGTCGGCATCGACGAAAGCATCCGCCGGCACGTGGTGCTCCAGCGGTTGACCGGCACGACAGGTAACGTCGGGAATGGGGCGTCCGATCTCGGGCGCCACGTTGATGACGTTCTCCGCCGCCTTGCGGGCGAACTCGCGGCCGATCGCGACCGCGAGCCCCACCCACACCAGCGCCAGCACGAGGCTCAGTGCGGCGAACTGCTGCGCGCCCCAACCGAGCCAGTTGAGCCCCACGAACACCACGCCTGCCTGCACGAGGTCGCCGAACCGCCAGAAGAACGAGTCGATCGCCGTCTTGCCTTCGTACTTCGAATCGCGGTCCACCGGCAGGAACAGCGCATGCCGCGTGGTGTTCATGAGCGAATAGTCGATGCTGTTCTCGGCGATCTTCACGAGGCGAATGAGCGTGAACACCGGCACGAACGCGCCGAGCACGGGGGATAGCGCGATCAGTCCGTAGCCGAGCGCAACCACCACGGGATGCACGATCAGCGCGCCGCGCACGCCCACGACCCGGTAGATCCGCGCGACGAGGAACAGCTGGATGCCGAGCCCGACCAGTGTCACCCAGAACTGGAAGTTGCCATAGAAGGCGGTGATCAGCGCGCCCGCGTCGAGCGCGCCGCCGCTCTCGGCGACACGCTCGGCGGCATCGCGCTGCACGAAGTCGGCCAGGATGAACTCGCCCGTGGTGTTGATCCAGTTGAGCAGCACGACCAGCAGCGCGATCAACAGCAGGTAGCGGTCGCGCAGCACGAGACCGATGCCGCCGAGCAACCTCGGCACGGGGGCCCCGTGCTCCGCGACCGCCGGCCGGGAGCCGGCCGGCACCGCGCGCCGCTCGGGCGATGCGAGCGCGAGCGTCGCGAGCAGGAGCAGCGTCGCGACGAGCATCAGGCCGACCGGCGTGAGTGCCGCCACGGCGAACTGCGCTGACTTCGCGCCGGCCAGGGCGCCGAGGTTCGCGCCAAGCATGATCACGGGGAACAGCCGCTGGCCGCTCTTCAGGTTGAAGGAGTCGGCCGCGAACGCCCAGAGCTGGGCGATCACCATCACGCCGAAGACACTCACCCAGATGAAGAACGGGAACGCGATTTGCAGCCCCGCCAAGGCCGCCGCCCAGAAGAGCAGCAGGTTGGCGGCGAAGAAGGCCGTGACCGCACGCAGGAGCCGCTCGCCGTCGAGCCGGCGGCGCACCGCCGCGTACGTGGGCACGAGCAGCATGAGGATGAGCGCGATCAGCGCGACGGCGTAGGCCCGCACCTCGGCCGGGAACTTGGTGAGCATGAAGGCTTCACGCAGCGCCTTCACGACCTGGTAGGAGAACAGCAGCAGGAACCCGTGCAGGAAGAACAGGAAGGCGCTGCGGCCCTCGCCGGGCCGCACGCGCGTGAACAACGTCAGCAGCCGCTCGAAGCGACTGAGCCCCGCGTGATCGGTCAGCATCGTCCGGGCAGCCTCGGGCGGCAGCGCT
>JAGVUU010000226.1 GCA_019136105.1 Gammaproteobacteria bacterium | reverse complement strand
CCACCTGTTCAATCCCGAGACGATCCACCGCCTGCAGAAGTCGGTGCGCACGGGCAGCTACGAGACCTTCAAGTCGTACTCGCGGCTGATCGACGAGCAGTCCACGAACCTCTGCACGCTGCGTGGCCTGCTCGAGTTCAAGGCCGGCGACCCGGTGCCGCTCGAGGAAGTCGAGCCGGTCGAGTCGCTCATGAAGCGCTTCAAGACCGGCGCGATGTCGTACGGCTCGATCAGCAAGGAAGCGCACGAGACGCTCGCGATCGCCATGAACCGCATCGGCGGCAAGAGCAACACCGGCGAGGGCGGCGAGGATCCGGAACGGTTCGTGCCGCTGCCGAACGGCGACTCGCGCAACTCGGCGATCAAGCAGGTGGCGTCAGGCCGCTTCGGCGTGACGAGCGAGTACCTCGTCAGCGCGAAGGAACTGCAGATCAAGATGGCGCAGGGCGCCAAGCCCGGCGAGGGCGGCCAGCTGCCCGGCACGAAGGTGTACCCATGGGTGGCGAAGACGCGCCACACGACCGCGGGCGTGGGCCTCATCTCGCCGCCGCCGCACCACGACATCTACTCGATCGAGGACCTCGCCGAGCTGATCCACGACCTGAAGAACGCCAACCGCCACGCGCGCGTGAGCGTCAAGCTGGTGGCCGAGGTGGGCGTGGGCACGATCGCCGCGGGCGTCGCCAAGGCGCACGCCGACGTGGTGCTGATCAGCGGCTTCGACGGCGGCACCGGTGCCTCGCCGCAGACGTCGATCACGCACGCGGGCCTGCCGTGGGAACTCGGCCTCGCCGAAGCGCACCAGACGCTGGTGCTCAACAACCTGCGCAGCCGCATCGCGGTCGAGACCGACGGCCAGCTGAAGACCGGCCGCGACGTGGCGATCGCCGCGCTGCTCGGGGCCGAGGAGTTCGGCTTCGCGACGGCGCCGCTGGTGGCGACCGGCTGCATCATGATGCGCGTCTGCCACCTGAACACCTGCCCGGCGGGCGTCGCCACGCAGGATCCGAGGCTGCGCGAGAAGTTCAAGGGCAAGCCCGAGCACGTGGTCAATTTCATGCGCTTCGTGGCGCAGGAACTGCGCGAGATCATGGCGAGCCTCGGCTTCCGCACCCTCGAGGAGATGGTGGGCCGCGTCGACCGCCTCGAGCCGCGGGCCGCCATCGACCACTGGAAGGCGAAGGGCCTCGACTTCTCGAACCTGCTGTACGCGCCGGAAGTGGACCCGGACTGGGGCCGCTACTGCCAGGACGAGCAGGATCACGGCATCGAGCGCTCGCTCGACATGACGACGCTGCTCGACCTGTGCCGCCCGGCCATCGAGCGCGGCGAGGAAGTGGTGGCCGAGCTCCCGATCCGCAACGTGAACCGCGTGGTGGGCACCATCACCGGCAGCGAGATCACGCGCAAGCACGGCGCCAAGGGCCTGCCCGACGACACGATCCGCCTGCACTTCCGCGGCTCCGCCGGCCAGAGCTTCGGCGCGTTCATCCCGCCGGGCATGTCGCTGTCCCTCGAGGGTGACGCCAACGACTACGTCGGCAAGGGCCTCTCCGGCGGCAAGATCGCCGTGTTCCCGCCGCGCGATTCGGCGTTCGCGGCCGAGGACAACATCATCATCGGTAACGTCGCGCTCTACGGCGCGACGCGCGGCGAGGCCTACGTCCGCGGCGTGGCGGGCGAACGCTTCTGCGTGCGCAACAGCGGTGCCGATGCGGTGGTCGAGGGCGTGGGCGACCACGGCTGCGAGTACATGACCGGCGGGCGCGTCGTGGTGCTCGGCCGCACGGGGCGCAACTTCGCCGCGGGCATGTCGGGCGGCATCGCCTACGTGCTCGACGAGCACGGCGACTTCCGCACGCACGTGAACACGCAGATGGTGGACCTCGAGGGCGTCGGCGATGCGGCCGAGGCCGCAGCGCTGCGCCGCCTCGTCGAGAACCACCTCGAGCGCACGTCCTCGCACCGCGCCCGCCAGGTGCTCGACGCCTGGGACGAGTGGCAGTCGAAGTTCGTGAAAGTGATCCCGCGCGACTACAAGCGAATGCTCGCCGCCATCGCCAGTGCCGAGGAGCAGGGGCTGGTGGGCGAAGAGGCGATCATGGTCGCGTTCGAAGAGAACGCCCGCGACCTGTCACGGGTCGGGGGCAACTGATCGGGCCCGCGGGCCCAGAGAAGACGAAGATGGGAAAGCCAACCGGATTCATCGAGTACCTGCGCGAACTGCCGGTGGACCGCGCGCCCCTGGGCCGCATCGGCGACTGGAACGAGTTCCACCCGCACCTCGAGGAGAAGCGGCTCAGGCAGCAGGGCGCGCGGTGCATGGACTGCGGCGTGCCGTTCTGCCACACCGGCACGCTGATCAGCGGCATGGCGTCGGGCTGCCCGGTCAACAACGTCATCCCGGAATGGAACGACCTCGTGTACCGCGGGTTGTGGCGCGAGGCGCTCGACCGGCTGCACATGACCAACAACTTCCCGGAGTTCACCGGCCGCGTCTGCCCCGCGCCGTGCGAGGGCTCGTGCGTGCTCGGCATCAACGAGCCTCCGGTCACGATCAAGAACATCGAGGCCGAGATCATCGACCGCGGCTGGGAGGAAGGCTGGGTGCTGCCCGAGCAGCCGAAGGCCCGCACCGGCAAGCGCGTCGCAGTGATCGGCTCGGGCCCTGCCGGCCTGGCTGCGGCCGAGCAGTTGAACCGCGCCGGGCACCTCGTGACGGTGCTCGAGCGCGAAGACCGCCCGGGCGGCCTGCTCATGTATGGCATCCCGAACATGAAGCTCGACAAGCGCGAGGTCGTGATGCGCCGGCTCGAGGTGATGGAGCAGTCGGGCATCAAGTTCGTCTGCAACGCCAGCGTGGGCGACAACGTCGAGGCGCAGCTGCTGCTGCGCGACTTCGACGCCACGGTGCTCTGCACCGGAGCCACGCAGCCGCGCGACCTCCCCATCGAGGGGCGCAGCCTCAAGGGCGTGCACTTCGCGATGGAGTACCTCACGTCGGCGACCAAGGCGCTGCTCGACGGCGGCCCGGACAAGAGCCCGATCCACGCGCGCGGCAAGGACGTGATCGTGATCGGCGGCGGCGACACCGGCACGGACTGCGTCGGCACCGCCCTGCGCCACGGCTGCAAGAGCATCACCCAGATCGAGATCATGGCGCGTCCGCCGGTCGAGCGCGCGGCCGACAACCCGTGGCCGGAGTGGCCGAAGGTCTACAAGCTCGACTACGGGCAGGAAGAGGCGGCCGCGAAGAACGGCGCCGACCCGCGCGTGTACCTGACCACCGTCAAGAAGTTCGTCGGCGACGCTGCGGGCCATTTGAAGGAACTCGTCACCGTGCAGGTGAAGTGGGATCGCAACGACAAGGGCCAGTTCGTGCCGGTCGAAGTACCGGGCACCGAGCAGGTGCGACCCGTGCAGCTCGCGCTGCTCGCGATGGGCTTCCTCGGCCCCGAGCAGCCGCTGCTCAAGGACCTCGGCGTAGAGTGCGATCCGCGCAGCAACGTGCGCGCCGAGCACGGCCGCTTCACGACCAACCTGAAGGGCGTGTTCGCTGCCGGCGACTGCCGTCGCGGCCAGAGCCTCGTCGTGTGGGCGATCAACGAGGGCCGCGGAGCCGCGCGCGAGTGCGACCGCTGGCTGATGGGCAAGACGGACCTGCCGTGACGCAGGACGCCCGCAATCTTCCCGTTGCGCCGCGCCCGGCGCGCAGCGCGCGCCGCAACGACCGTCGCGGCTGGGGGCCGCCGATCGCCCTGTGGCTCATCATGGGCTTTGCGCTCGTGATCGCCGCATTCGTGACCGGCGGGTTGCTCGCGCGGCACGGCACGCGCGTGGCCACGGGAGAACTGACGCGCGTGCAGGCCGAGATCGAGCCGTTGACCCGCGCCGCGCGCGACCTGGGCGAAAGCGCCGCCGCCTTCGACCGCGCGGTACTCGCCTGCCTGGCCGCGGACAGCGCGGAGAATCGTGACGTGCTGGCGACGGCCGGCGCGCGCCTGTCCTCGGCGCTGAACGGTGCGCCGCCGCGCGGCGACGCCGCGCAGGGCGACCCGGGGCTGGGCGAATCGATCGCCCGCCACCTTGCGGCAGGCTACGCGCTGGTGCGCCTGCAGGACGAGCGGCGCGGCAGGCTCGCGACGCTGGAATCGCTGTACGCGGGCCTGGCCCGGCGCGTCGGCGCGGGCGGCAGCGAGGGCGTCCGCGTCGGGGAGACGGTACTCACCCGGCCGGCGATGCAGGCACTCGGCGTGGCCCTGGACACGGCGCGCGATGACGCGCTGCGCGAGGCCGAGGGCGGACCGGCGGGCGACAAGGCGACCGAGACCGCCGGCGAGCAGAGGTTCCGCGCCGTCCTGCAGGAGCACGACGCGGCATTCCGGGAGTCGCCGGGCGCCGCCTGGCTCGCGATCATCACCGAGGACTTCGAAGCCGCGGTGCGGACGCGGACCTCGGTCGCGGCCCTGCAGCGGCGCATCGCGGCGGAGCGCGTGGACTTCACGGGGTCCGGCGAGGGCTTGATGCGGCAGGTGCGCGAGTACTACGAGGTCCCGGCCTGGCAGCGCTTCGCGTCCGCCACGTCGGCGGCGACCGAGGTGCTGCAGCGTGCGGAGCGCGACGTGACCGGCGCCACGGCCAAGGCCATCCTGGCGGCCCTGCTGGTGCTGGCGGTCACCACGATCGTCGTCACCTGGCCGATCCGGCGCCTGACCGCCGGCGCGCGCCGCCTTGCGTCGGGCGACCTCACGACGCGCGTGCGCCGCGGCGGCGCGAGCGAGGTCGACGCGCTGGCGCGCGCGTTCAACCAGATGGCGGCGGAACTCGACGAGGCGGAGCGCGCGGTGCGCAGCTACCAGGCCCAGCTCGAGCAGCGCGTCACCGAGCGCACCCAGCAGCTGCGCCACCTCGCGGACCACGACCCGCTCACGAACCTGCCGAACCGGCGCCAGCTGTTCCAGTACCTCAGCGACCGCATCACGCAGGCGACGGACGCCGGCGAGCGGCTCGCCGTGCTGTTCCTCGACCTCGACAACTTCAAGACGGTGAACGACAGCCTCGGCCACGAGTTCGGCGACCGCGTGCTCACCGAGATCGGCGACCGGCTGCGCCAGCTGACGGGCGACGGCGGGTTCATCGCGCGGCTCGGCGGCGACGAGTTCACCCTGGTGTTCCCGTTCTCGGGGTCGCTCAGCGAGATCGAGGCGCGCGCCGGCCAGCTGGTGAGCCGCTTCCAGCAGCCGCTGCACGTCGACCGGCGCGACGTCGCGGTGGGCGTCAGCTGCGGCGCCGCGGTCTTCCCGGATCACGGTGGCGACGCGGCCTCGCTGCTCAGGGCCGCCGATGCCGCCCTGTTCCGCGCCAAGGAGCTCGGCCGCAACCGCCTGTGCATCTACGACCCCTCGCTGCTGGTGGCGGCGTCGAACCGCTTCCGCGTCGAGCAGGCGCTGCGCCGCGCCATCGAGGCGGGCGAGTTCGTCATGTACTACCAGCCGCAGGTGTGCCTCGCGCGGCGCGAGACGACGGCGGTGGAAGCGCTGCTGCGCTGGCGGCAGAGCGACGCGACGATCGTCTCGGCAGGCGAATTCATCGCGATCGCCGAGCAGTCGGGCCTGATGCTCGACCTCAACGCATGGATCCTCGAGCAGGCGGCCCGGGACGTGCGCGCGTGGCGCGACGCCGGCTGGGGCGGCGCGCGCGTCGCCATCAACGTGTCGGCGCAGCAGTTCCTTTCCGGCGACTTCATCGGCGACGTGCAGCGGCTGCTCGAGCGCTACGCGCTGCCGCCGGACGCCATCGAACTGGAGCTCACCGAAAACATGGTGCAGACCGGCGCCATCACCGTGGAGTCGCTGCGCGCGCTGCGCCTGCTCGGGATCGCGACCGCGCTCGACGACTTCGGCACCGGGTACTCGTCGCTGACCTCGCTCGAACAACTGCCACTCAGCCGCGTGAAGCTCGACCGCAGCGTGCTCGCCGAAGTGGACTCGAATCCGCGCTCGGCATCGATCGCCCACGCCATGATCGCGCTGTGCCGCAGCCTCGGCCTCGGCGTCACGATCGAGGGCGTCGAGCGCGCCAGCCAGCTCGACTTCCTGGCCGCCAGCGGCGACGTGAACGTGCAGGGCTTCCTGGTGGCACGGCCGATGGGGGCCGAGCAGGTGCTCGACAGCATCGCCAGGATGCCGACGCGCGTGCGCGCCCTGCTCGAAGCCGCCGAGCGCGGCCGCGCCGAGCCCCTGCCGGGCGACCCCGACGGCACCATCCTGCGGCTGCGGCGCCGGCCGCCGGCGAACGGCTCGCTCAGCTGACGCCCTAGAGGATCGGCTCGCGGTGCTCCCCACGCTCGTACACGACGTGGGCACGGCCCACGAGCAGCGGGTCGAGCGGCCCGATGCGGTCGATGTCCTTGTTCGAGTACGGCAGCTTGTGCAGCACGTAGCGCATGGCGTTCAGGCGCGCGCGCTTTTTGCAGTCCGACTTGATCACCGTCCACGGCGCATCGGCCGTGTCGGTGTAGAAGAACATCGCCTCCTTGGCCTTGGTGTACTCGTCCCACTTGTCGAGCGAGGCGAGGTCCACCGGGCTCAGCTTCCACTGCTTGAGCGGGTGCGACTTGCGCTCCTTGAAGCGCCGCCGCTGCTCCTTGCGGCTCACCGAGAACCAGAACTTGATCAGGTGCAGGCCGCTGCGCGCCAGGTTGCGCTCGAACTCGGGCGCCTGGCGCATGAACTCGAGGTATTCCTCGTCGGTGCAGAAGCCCATGACGCGCTCGACGCCCGCGCGGTTGTACCAGGAGCGGTCGAACAGCACGATTTCTCCGCGCGTCGGCAGGTGCTCGATGTAGCGCTGGAAGTACCACTGGCCGCGCTCGACTTCGCTCGGCTTCTCGAGCGCGACGACGTGCGCGCCGCGGGGGTTCAGGT
>JAGVUU010000276.1 GCA_019136105.1 Gammaproteobacteria bacterium | reverse complement strand
CGGCTCCGGGAACTCCATCTTCTCGAGCGTGATGACGTCCTCGAGGTCGCACAGCGTGTCGCCCGTGGTGACGTCCTTGAGGCCCACGGCCGCGGCGATGTCGCCGGCGCGGACTTCCTTGATCTCCTCGCGCTCGTTGGCGTGCATCTGCAGCAGGCGGCCGATGCGCTCCTTCTTGCTCTTGGTCGGGACGTACACCTGGTCGCCCGAGTTGAGCACGCCGGAGTAGACGCGGAAGAAGGTCAGGTTGCCGACGAACGGATCGTTCAGGATCTTGAACGCCAGCGCCGAGAACTTGGCCTCGTCGCTCGCGTCACGCGCGGACTCGCCGCCGCGCTCGTCGAGGCCCTTCACGGCGGGCACGTCGACCGGCGACGGCATGTACTCGATCACGGCGTCGAGCATGGCCTGCACGCCCTTGTTCTTGAACGCCGTGCCGCAGAGCATCAGGCAGATCTCGGTGCGGATCGAGCGCTCGCGCAGGCCGGCCTTGATCTCCTCGATGGAGAGCTCGCCGGTCTCGAGGTACTTGTGCATCAGCTCGTCGTTGGCCTCGGCCGCGGCCTCGACCCTCTGCTCGCGCCCCTCCTCGCACTGGGCCTGCAGGCCCGAGGGAATGTCGCGGTACTCGAACTTCATGCCCTCGGTGGCGTCGTCCCAGTAGATCGCCTTCATCTTGATGAGGTCGACCACGCCCTCGAACTTGTCCTCGGCGCCGATCGGCAGCTGGATCGGCACCGGGCTGCCGCGCAGGCGCGTCTTGATCTGCTCGACGCAGCGCAGGAAATTGGCGCCGGCACGGTCCATCTTGTTGACGAACGCGAGGCGCGGCACGCGGTACTTGTTCATCTGCCGCCACACCGTCTCGGACTGCGGCTGCACGCCCGACACCGCGCAGAACACCGCGCAGGCCGAGTCGAGCACGCGCAGGCTGCGCTCGACTTCGATCGTGAAGTCGACGTGCCCGGGGGTGTCGATGATGTTGAAGCGGTGCTCCGGGAACTGGCCGTCCATGCCCTTCCAGAACGCCGTGGTGGCGGCCGCGGTGATCGTGATGCCGCGCTCCTGCTCCTGCTCCATGTAGTCCATGACGGCGGCGCCGTCGTGCACCTCGCCGATCTTGTGCGAGACGCCGGTGTAGAACAGGATGCGCTCCGTCGTCGTGGTCTTGCCGGCGTCGATGTGCGCCGAGATGCCGAAGTTACGGTAGCGCTCGATCGGGGTATTGCGTGGCACGGTGATGATCCTTGAACAGTCGCGGCGGACGCGCGGCCCTTACCAGCGGTAGTGCGCGAACGCCTTGTTGGCGTCGGCCATGCGGTGCGTGTCTTCGCGCTTGCGCACGGCGGCGCCGCGGTTTTCGGAAGCCTCGAGCAGCTCGGCGGCGAGGCGCTGCGACATGGACTTCTCGCTGCGCGCCTGCGCGGCGTCGATCACCCAGCGCATGGCGAGCGTATTGCGGCGCGTGGCGCGCACTTCGACGGGCACCTGGTAGGTCGCGCCGCCCACGCGGCGGGACTTCACCTCGACCATGGGCTTCACGTTGTCGAGCGCCTGCGTGAGGAGCTCGATGGCCTGGTCGGGCTGGCGGCCCGTGCGCTCGGCGATGCGGTCGATGGCGCCGTAGACGATGCGCTCGGCCACCGACTTCTTGCCGCGCTCCATCACCATGTTCATGAACTTCGCCAGCAGGACGCTGTTGAACTTCGGGTCCGGGAGGATGGTGCGGGTGGGGGCCTGGGATCTACGCGACATGTTGGGTACCGGTTGCCAGTGACTGGTGATCAGTGACTAGTGAATGGGGAGGAACGGCGATCAGCCCTTCGGGCGCTTGGCGCCGTACTTGGAGCGGCCCTGCTTGCGTTCGCCGACGCCGGCGCAGTCGAGGGTGCCGCGCACGGTGTGGTAGCGCACGCCCGGCAGGTCCTTGACGCGGCCGCCGCGGATCAGCACCACCGAGTGCTCCTGCAGGTTGTGGCCCTCGCCGCCGATGTAGCTGATCACCTCGTGGCCGTTGGTGAGGCGCACCTTGGCGACCTTGCGCAGCGCCGAGTTCGGCTTCTTGGGGGTCGTGGTGTACACGCGCGTGCAGACGCCGCGCTTCTGCGGCGAGCTGCCCAGGGCGGGCACCTTGCTCTTGGCGGCGGCGAGGCGGCGCGGGGCGCGGATCAGCTGATTGACGGTAGACATGCTCGGACCGACTCCAGATCTGGCCGGCGGACGCGGGTTATTGCGTGACCGCCGAGAAGAACCGGGCCGCCAAAGCGGCGGCCCGGTGGTAAACCCGTGGGGCTGCGCGGGTGGATCGCCGGCAGCTCCAAATGAAGGCGCAAAATTTTAGGGAGGGGGGCCGCCGCTGTCAACTTGCGACACCGGCCCGGCACCCCACCCTTGCCGGCCTCAGTCGGCCGGCAGCCCCGCCTCGTCGGGCGACGTAGCGCCGAAGTCGCCTGCGGATGCCTCGACCGGGGCCTCGACGAAGCCTTCGGCCAGCAGGTCCTCGGGCCGGCGGCGCCGGGCGAGGTGGTAGAAGGAGCCCGTGCCGGCCGGGATGAGCCGTCCGACGATCACGTTCTCCTTCAGGCCGCGCAGGTCGTCCTTCATGCCGCGCACCGCCGCCTCGGTCAGCACCCGGGTGGTCTCCTGGAAGGAGGCCGCGGAGATGAACGACTCGGTGGCGAGCGACGCCTTGGTGATGCCGAGCAGGATCGGGTCGACGATGGCCGGCAGCTTGCCTTCCTTCGTGACCTTCTCGTTGGCCTCCAGCACCCGGGCCCGGTCCATCTGCTCGCCGCGCAGGAACGCGGTTTCACCCGCCTCGACCACTTCGACCTTGCGCAGCATCTGGCGAATGATCACCTCGATGTGCTTGTCGTTGATCTTCACGCCCTGCAGGCGGTAGACGTCCTGGATCTCGCGCACGAGGTAGTTGGCCAGCGGCTCGACGCCCTGCAGGCGCAGGATGTCGTGCGGGTTCGGCTCGCCGTCCGCGATCACCTCGCCGCGCTCCACGTGCTCGCCTTCGAACACCGTGAGGTGGCGCCACTTCGGGATCAGCTCCTCGTGCTTCTCGCCCTGGTCGTCCGTGATGATCAGGCGGCGCTTGCCCTTGGTTTCCTTGCCGAAGCTCACCGTGCCCGAGTACTCGGCGAGGATCGCGGAGTCCTTGGGCTTGCGGGCCTCGAACAGGTCCGCCACGCGCGGCAGGCCGCCCGTGATGTCGCGGGTCTTCGAGGATTCCTGAGGGATGCGCGCGATGACGTCGCCGACCGACACCTGCGCGCCGTCGACGAGGTTCACCAGCGCGCCCGGGGGCAGCGCGTAGACCGCGGGGATGTCGGTGTTGGCGAAGCACACTTCCTTGCCCTTCGCGTTCACCAGCTTGATGACGGGGCGCAGGTCCTTGCCGCCGGCGCCGCGCTGCTTCGGGTCCATGACCACGGTGCTCGAGAGGCCCGTGACCTCGTCGACCTGGCTCGACACGGTGATGCCGTCGATGAAGTCCTGGAAGCGGATGAAACCCGCCACTTCCGTGACCACCGGGTGGGTGTGCGGGTCCCAGGTCGCGATGACCTGGCCCGGGCTGGCCGAATCGCCCTCGTTCACCGTGATGACGGCGCCGTAGGGAATGCGGTAGCGCTCGCGCTCGCGGCCGAAGTCGTCGATCAGGCCAACCTCGCCCGAGCGCGACACGGCCACCAGGTGGCCCTTGTCGTGGCGCACGGCCTTCAGGTTGTGGAAGCGGACCGTGCCCTTGCCCTTGACCTCGACGCTGCTCTGCGCAGCGGCACGCGAGGCCGCGCCACCGATGTGGAACGTGCGCATGGTGAGCTGGGTGCCCGGCTCGCCGATCGACTGCGCGGCGATGACGCCCACCGCCTCGCCGATGTTGATGCGGTGGCCTCGACCGAGGTCGCGGCCGTAGCACTGGGCGCAGACGCCGTAGCGCGTGGCGCAGGTGATCGGGGAGCGCACGAAGACCTGGTCCACGCCCGCCTGCTCGATCCTGCGCACCAGGTGCTCGTCGAGCAGCTGGCCGGCCTCGACCAGCACCTCGTCGGATCCGGGGCGGAACACGTCGCGGGCCGTGACGCGGCCGAGCACGCGCTCGCCGAGGCCCTCGACCACGTCGCCGCCTTCGACGATCGGCATCATCGACAGGCCATGCTCCGTGCCGCAATCCGGCTCGGTGACCACGAGGTCCTGCGCGACGTCGACGAGGCGGCGGGTGAGGTAACCCGAGTTCGCCGTCTTGAGCGCCGTGTCGGCGAGGCCCTTGCGCGCGCCGTGCGTCGAGATGAAGTACTGCAGGACGTTCAGGCCTTCGCGGAAGTTCGCGGTGATCGGCGTCTCGATGATCGAGCCGTCCGGCTTGGCCATCAGGCCGCGCATGCCCGCGAGCTGGCGGATCTGGGCCGGCGAACCGCGCGCGCCCGAGTCCGACATCATGTAGATCGAGTTGAAGGACTTCTGGCGTACCTTGGCGCCCTTGGCGTCGGTCGCTTCCTCGCTGCCGAGCTTGTCCATCATGGCCTTGGCGACCTGGTCGTTGGTGCGCGACCAGATGTCCACGACCTTGTTGTAGCGCTCGCCGTTGGTGACGAGACCCGAGGCGTACTGCTCCTGGATCTCCTTCACCTCGTGCTCGGCGGCGCCGAGGATCCGCTCCTTCTGGTCCGGCACCACCATGTCGTCCACGCCGATCGACACGCCGGCGCGCGTCGCGTAGCGGAAGCCCATGTACATGAGCTGGTCGGCGAACACGACGGTCTCCTTGAGGCCGAGCGTGCGGTAGCACTCGTTGATCGTGCGCGAGATCGCCTTCTTCGTCATGTCCTGGTTGACCAGGTCGAACGACAGGCCCCTGGGGAGGATCTCGAACAGCAGCGCGCGGCCGACGGTGGTGTCGACCAGGCGGCGCCGCGGCTCGAGCTCGCCGTTCGCGCCCTTCACGTGCTCGACCAGGCGGACCTTGCAGCGCGCCTGCAGGTCGGCGACGCGGTTCTCGTAGGCGCGGTGCACCTCGGCGACGTCGGTGAAGAACGTGCCTTCACCCGGCGCGTTGACGCGCTCGCGCGTCATGAAATAGAGGCCGAGCACCACGTCCTGCGACGGCACGATGATCGGGTCGCCGTTGGCGGGCGACAGGATGTTGTTCGACGACAGCATCAGCGCGCGCGCCTCGAGCTGCGCCTCGAGCGACAGCGGCACGTGCACGGCCATCTGGTCGCCGTCGAAGTCGGCGTTGAACGCCGTGCAGACGAGCGGGTGCAGCTGGATCGCCTTGCCCTCGATCAGCACGGGCTCGAAGGCCTGGATGCCGAGGCGGTGCAGCGTCGGTGCGCGGTTCAGCAGCACCGGGTGCTCGCGGATCACCTCTTCGAGGATGTCCCACACCTCGGGGCCTTCGCGCTCCACCATGCGCTTGGCGGCCTTGATGGTCGAGGCCTCGCCGCGCAGCTGCAGCTTCTGGAAGATGAACGGCTTGAAGAGCTCCAGTGCCATCTTCTTCGGCAGGCCGCACTGGTGCAGGCGCAGCGTCGGGCCCACCACGATCACCGAGCGGCCGGAATAGTCGACGCGCTTGCCGAGCAGGTTCTGGCGGAAGCGGCCCTGCTTGCCCTTGATCATGTCGGCGAGCGACTTGAGCGGGCGCTTGTTGGTGCCGGTGATGGCGCGGCCGCGCCGGCCGTTGTCGAGCAGCGCGTCCACCGACTCCTGCAGCATGCGTTTCTCGTTGCGCACGATGATGTCGGGAGCGTTCAGCTCGAGCAGACGCCGCAGGCGGTTGTTGCGGTTGATGACGCGGCGGTAGAGGTCGTTCAGGTCCGAGGTCGCGAAGCGGCCGCCGTCGAGCGGCACCAGCGGACGGAGATCGGGCGGCAGCACCGGCAGGACGGTGAGCACCATCCACTCGGGCTTGTTGCCCGACTCGATGAACGACTCGAGGAGCTTCAGCCGCTTCGACAGGCGCTTGATCTTGGTCTCGGAGCTGGTGTTCCCGATGTCCTCGCGGACCTTCACCACCTCGGCCTTCAGGTCGAGGCTCTTCAGCAGCTCGTGCACGGCTTCGGCGCCCATGCGGGCGTCGAACTCGTCGCCGTGCTTCTCGATCGCCTCGAGGTACATCTCGTCGGACAGCAGCTGCCCGCGCTGCATCGAGGTCATGCCCGGGTCGATGACCACGAACGCCTCGAAGTACAGCACGCGCTCGATCTCGCGCAGCGTCATGTCGAGCATGAGGCCGATGCGGCTCGGCAGCGACTTCAGGAACCAGATGTGCGCCGTCGGGCTCGCGAGCTCGATGTGGCCCATGCGCTCGCGGCGGACCTTCGCCTGGGTGACCTCGACGCCGCACTTCTCGCACACGACGCCGCGGTGCTTCAGGCGCTTGTACTTGCCGCAGAGGCACTCGTAGTCCTTCACCGGCCCGAAGATCTTCGCGCAGAAGAGCCCGTCGCGCTCCGGCTTGAAGGTCCGGTAGTTGATCGTCTCCGGCTTCTTCACCTCGCCGAAGGACCACGAGCGGATCATTTCCGGGGAGGCGAGACCGATGCGGATCGAGTCGAAGTCCTCGGTCGTCGGCTGCTGCTTGAACAACTTCAACAGGTCTTTCATTGCATCACCCTGTTCATGGCACGGTTGCTGCGCGCTGGACTCAACGCCGTTCCTGCTCGAGCTCGATGTTGATGCCGAGCGAGCGGATCTCCTTCACCAGCACGTTGAAGGATTCCGGCATGCCTGCATCCATCTCGTGGGTTCCGTCCACGATGTTCTTGTACATCTTGGTGCGGCCCTGGACGTCGTCCGACTTGACGGTGAGCATCTCCTGCAGCGTGTAGGACGCGCCGTACGCCTCGAGCGCCCACACCTCCATTTCGCCGAAGCGCTGCCCGCCGAACTGCGCCTTGCCGCCGAGCGGCTGCTGCGTGACCAGGCTGTAGGGGCCGGT
>JAGVUU010000164.1 GCA_019136105.1 Gammaproteobacteria bacterium | reverse complement strand
TCCGCGATGTCGAGGCCGGGCCGCCACACGGGCTGGGTGGTGGTGCGCAGTAATCGATTGACGAAACGGGCGCGGAGACTCGGCATGGGGGCATCCCGGCTTGCTGCGGCGCACAATTCTGGCCCTGTCGGCGGGGTGGGCGCTAGTCTGCGGTCCCATGCCTGGTGTTCCTGCATCGCCGGCTCCTGCCGACCTCGCCCTCGTCGATGGCGAGGCGCGGTTGTGGCCCGCGGCATTCGGGCCGGAGGGAGCGGCCGACCTGTTCGCCTCCCTGCGCGCGGGGATCCAGTGGCAGCAGGAGGAGATCGCGATCTTCGGCCAGCGGCGGCGGGTGCCGCGCCTCGTTGCGTGGCACGGCGACGCCGGGGCCCGCTACCGCTATTCGGGCACCGATCACGCTCCCGCGCCGTGGACGCCGGCACTCGAGCGTGTGCGGGCAAGAGTGCGCGAACTCAGCGGGACGGAGTTCAACGCCGTGCTGCTCAACCTCTATCGTGACGGCCGTGATGGCATGGGCTGGCACGCCGACGACGAGCCCGAACTCGGCCGGGATCCAGTGATCGCATCGGTGTCGCTCGGGGCGCCACGCCGGTTCTGTCTCCGGCACCGCAGGCAGCCGGACCTGAAGCTCGACCTCGAATTGCCGCACGGCAGCCTGCTCCTGATGTCTGGGCCGCTGCAGCACCACTGGGTGCACGCGTTGCCGAAGACCCGGCGTCCGGTGGGCGAGCGCATCAACCTCACTTTCCGCCGGGTCGCAGTTAGGTAGATCCGCGGATTGCCGGCGTGCGGCCACGGGCGGACGGTCGTCTGCACGATCATCCGAACGGGGGCAGACCGACCATGAACACGACGCGATGGGTCACGCTCGGCTTCGCGGCCGCGGCGTTGCTGGCCGCCACCGGTTGCGAGCGCACTCCGGTGGTGAGCTACCAGAAGGACGTGGTGCCGATCCTCGACAAGCACTGCAAGTATTGCCACACGCCCGGCCAGGCCGGCTACGTGGTGAGCGGCTTCGAGCTCGGCAGCTACGACACGCTCATGAAAGGCACGCAGTTCGGGCCGGTGGTGCTGCCGGGCGACCCGCTCACGAGCGTGCTCGTGATGCTCATCGAAGGCCGCGTGGATCCGTCGCTCAGGATGCCGCACGGCGATGCGACCACGCCGACCGCGGAGGAGATCCTCACGATCCGCCGCTGGGTGGAACAGGGCGCCAAGAACAACTGAGCCAGCCCGTGCGCGGCCACCCTCCTGCGCGCGCGTGCGCAGGGGGCGCCGCTGGTGCGGACCCGGCCGGCCGTCAGTTCCTGGCCGCCGCGGCGGCCGCGCGATCCTCGTTCGCCCGCGAGATGACGTAGGCCTGGATGTCGCGCACGTCCTGCTCGGTGAGCAGGTCGCCGAGACGCGGCATGCCGGCACCGTGGATCACGCCGTCGTAGACGATCTCCTTGAAGAGCGCGTGCTTCTCGGCGGGCAGCATGCGCAGGTCGGGCACCACGCCGCCCGACACCACGAGCGCGCCGTGGCACACCATGCAGGTGCTGCCGTACTTGTACTTCCCGTTCTCGACCTGCGCAGCGGTGGCCGCGGATTTCGGCGGCTCCGGGATCGACGCGTTCTTCCCGGCGATGCGCGGCATGGCCGCCGTGCCACCGAGCTTGAACGCGAGCACGTGGCCATCGTTCAGGTACCGGGCCGAGATCATCGTGCGCGCGTCGCCGCCCGTGACGCCCCCGGCGCCACCGTAGCCCGCCATCACCGCGACGTACTGCTCGCCATCGACCTCGTAGGTCACCGGCGGCGCGATGATGCCGATCATCGTCGGCACGGCCCACAGCGTCTTGCCGCTGTCGGCCGCGTAGGCGACGAAGCGCCCGTCGCCCGTGCCCTGGAACAGCAGGTTGCCCGCGGTCGTGAGCAGGCCGCCGTTCCAGAATGCGGGATGCTCGATCTCCCACACGGTCTTCTTCTGCACCGGGTCCCACGCCTTGAGGTATCCGCGGTCCTTCGGCAGTTCGCCACCGAGTTGAGCGAGCAGCGAGTAGATGGTGTCGGTGTACGTGTTCCAGTCGATGCCCGGGTTCCAGAACATGTCGCGGCGCGTGTACTGGCCGGTCTTCTTGAACTCCTCCGACGGCGGATAGATGCCCATCGGCTGCATCGCGGGGATGTAGACGAGGCCCGTCTTCGGGTTGAACGCCATCGGGTGCCAGTTGTGGCCGCCGAACGCCGCCGGGATGATCAGCTTGGTCTCCTTGCTGTAATCGGCGTCCGGTGTCTCGACCGGGCGGCCGGTCTTCAGGTCGACGTGACTCGCCCACGTGGCCGGGATGTACTTGTCGGCCGACAGCAGTTCGCCGGTCTCGCGGTCGAGCACGTAGAAGAAGCCGTTCTTCGGCGCCTGCATGAGAACCTTGCGCGTCTTCCCGCCGATGGGCAGTTCCGCGAGGATGATGTGCTGCGTGGCGGTGTAGTCCCAGTTGTCGGCCGGCGTGGTCTGGTAGTGCCACTTGAGCCGGCCGGTGTCGGGGTCGAGCGCGAGTATCGACGAGAGGTAGAGGTTGTCGCCGCCACCCGGTGAGCGAACGTTGCGCGCCCACGGCGAGCCGTTGCCCGTGCCGACGTAGAGCGTGTCCAGCTCCGGGTCGTAGGCCATCGAGTCCCACACGGTGCCGCCACCGCCGCCGACCCACCACTCGCCGCTCCAGGTCTTCGCGGCGCGCTCGAGTTCCGGGTGCTCGAAACCGTCCTTCGGGTTGCCGGGCACGGTGTAGAAGCGCCAGGCGAGCTTGCCGGACTCGGCGTCGTACGCCGAGAAGTAACCGCGCACGCCGTACTCGCCGCCGCCGTTGCCGACCAGCACCTTGCCCTTCACCACGCGCGGCGCGCCGGTGATCGTGTAGGGCTTGCTGCGGTCGATGGTGTTCACTTCCCAGCGCTTCTTGCCCGTCTTCGCGTCGAGCGCGACGAGGCGGCCGTCGAGCGTCGCGAAATACACGACGCCCTTCCAAACCGCGACGCCGCGGTTCACGGCATCGCAACACGCGTAGCGGCCCCAGGCGCGCGGCACCTCGGGGTCGTACTTCCACAGCTCCTTGCCGGTCTTCGCATCGAGCGCCCACACCACGCTCCACACGCCGGTCGTGTACATGGTGCCGTCCACCACGATCGGGCTCGCCTGCAGGCCGCGCGTGGTGCCGGTCGCGTACGACCACGCGAGTCCCAGCTTCTCGACGTTGCCTTCGTTGATTCGCGTGAGCGGGCTGTAGCGCTGCTCGCCGTAGGTGCGGCCGTGCGCCAGCCAGTTCTGCGGCTCGCTGTCTGCGGCAATGATGCGTGCGCCGTCCACCGTGGCGGCGCCCCCACCGGACCGGGCAAGGACGCTGCCCGTGCTGCACATCGAGAGGACGACGAACGAGGCGGCGAGGAGGCGGTGCCGGGTCGGGTTCGGGTTCATGAGCGATTGCTGATACAGGTGGGGGAGGCCGGAGTTTCGGCGGCGGACGCGGCGATGGCAAGCCCTGCGCCGGGTGCAGCGGCGGCATTCGCATTCCGCCGCGGACCGGCACATCATTCATGTTCTGGCGTGGGAAGCGGGAGACGACATGCCGTTCGCGGAATACGGTCGCTACGATGCGCTCGGCCTGGCCGAGCTGGTGCGCACGGGGCAGGTGAGCCCGGTCGAGTTGCTCGACGAGGCGCTCGCCCGGACGGTGCTGGTGAACCCGAAGATCAATGCCGTCATCCACCTGATGGAAAGCCGCGCGCGTGATGCGATCGCGGCCGGCCTGCCCGACGGGCCGTTCCGCGGCGTGCCGTTCCTGATCAAGGACCTGATGACCGCGTATGCCGGCGAGCCGATGCGCAACGGCTCGCGCCTGTTCAACGACTTCGTGCCGCCCGAGGACGAGGAGCTCACCCGCCGCTACAAGGCCGCGGGGCTCGTGATCTTCGGCAAGACCAACACGCCCGAACTCGGCGTATCGAACGTGACCGAGCCCGAGCTCTTCGGGCCGACGCGCAACCCCTGGAACCTCGAGCGCACCTCGAGCGGCTCGAGCGGTGGTTCGGCGGCTGCAGTGGCGGCGCGCATCGTACCGGCGGCCAACGCGAACGACGGCGGTGGTTCGATCCGCACGCCGGCCTCGAATTGCGGGCTCGTCGGCCTCAAGCCGAGCCGCGGCCGCAATCCCACGGGCCCGCAGATGCCCGACGTGTGGTTCGGCTTCATCGGCGAGCACGTCGTGACGCGCACCGTGCGCGACTGCGCGGCGCTGCTCGACGCCACCGCCGGCTCGTATGCGCAGCAACTGATGCACCTGCCGCCGGCCGTGCGGCCGTTCCTCGAGGAAGCCGGGCGCGAGCCCGGGCGCCTGCGCATCGCGTTCAGCTACGACCCCGGTCTCGGCAAGACGCTGCACCCGGAGAACCGCAAGGCGCTCGAGGCGACCACGGCGGCGCTCGACCGGCTCGGTCACGAGATCGTCGAGGTGCACCTGCCGCTGCCGCCCGAGACCTTCGTCGAGAGCTACGCGTCGCTCATCTCCGCCGACGTTGCCGCTACGCTGCGCATGGCGAGCCAGCTCGTCGGGCGTGCCGCCACGAGCGACGACGTCGAACTGGCCACGTGGATCCTTGCGAAGATGGGCGAGGCGCAGTCGGCCGCCGACGTGGCCGCCGCACTGTGGACCATGCAGACCTTCTCGCGGCAGTGGCTCAAGTGGGCGTCGTCGTTCGACGTGCTGCTCACGCCCACCGTCGGCGTGCCCCCGCTGCCGATCGGCGCGTTCAAGCTCTCCACGTTGCAGCGCCAGGGGCTGAAGCTGCTGTCCGCGCTGCCGGGCGGCGCGCTCCTGAGCCAGCGCGACAAGGTCGTGGAGGCGTTCGCCCCGGTGTTCGAAGCCGCGCCCTACACGATGATCGCCAACGTCACCGGCCAGCCCTCGATGTCGCTGCCGCTGCACTGGACCGACGACGGCCTGCCGATGGGCATGCTGTTCACCGCGATGACGGGCGAGGAAGCGAAGCTGTTCCGGCTTGCGGCGCAGCTCGAGCAGGCGCTGCCATGGCGCGACCGCATCGCGCCGCACGCCGTGCCGTGAGGTTGCCATGACGCAGGCGCAGTTCATCGATGCCGGTGGGCGCCGCCTGCGGCACGTCATCCTGGGCGAGGACGGCGAGGCGGTGGTGCTGGTCCACGGCTTCGCCGGCTCGCTCGAGAGCTGGGAGGCAAACCAGTCCGCCCTCGCGAAGGAGGGCTACACCGTCGCAGCCCTCGACCTGCCCGGGCACGGCGAGTCTTCGCTCGACGTGGGCTCGGGCTCGCTCGACGAGCTGGCGGGGAGCGTGCTTGCGTACATGGACGCCGTGGGCATCCAGCGGGCGCATCTGGTCGGTCACTCGATGGGCGCGGCCGCGTGCCTCGTGGTTGCCGATCGCGAGCCGGCGCGGGTGCGCTCGCTCGTGCTCGCTGGGCCGGCCGGCCTCGGGCAGAAAATCAACGCGGACGTCATCCGCGGCCTGATCGTCGTGAACGACCGCGACGCGCTGGCGCCGTTGCTGCAGGCGCTGTTCGCCGACCCGTCCCACGTGACCGACGAGCTGCTGGGTCGGCTCGTGGCACACAAGCGCCGGGCGGGCGCCACCGAGGCGCTGGCGAAGATCGCGTCGAGTCGCTACGCCGGCACGCCTTCCGGCCGCCAGCTGCGCGACGTGGCGGGCACGGTGCCCACGCTGATGATCTGGGGCGTCGACGACCGGATGATTCCCGCACCGGCGCCCGGCGACATCGTGCGCCCCGGCGTGCTGATCCGGGTGCTGCCGCGCGCGGGCCACATGGTGCAGGTCGAAGCGGCGGACGCCTTCAACGATCTGGTGGCGGACTTCCTGCGCGGCTGAGCGCGCGCCGCGGGCTCCGGCGTCAGGGACGGTTGCGCCCGAGCCGCTCGTGGCTCGTCACCCAGTCGCCCGCCAGCACGGCGCTGCCGAGCGAGACGTCACCCGCGAGCACCGTCGCGGCGACGATCTCGGCGAACCGATCGGCTTTGCCCTGGCCGTAACAGCCGAGCAGCTCCAGGCACTCGCGCTGCGTCGGCAGGCCCGTGCCGCCACCGTAGCTCGCGACGATCAGCGAGGTGAGCGTCACCGACCAGTAATAGTCGCCGTTCTCGAGCAGCTGGGCGTAGGTGATGCCGGCGTGCGACTCCGCGACGTTGGCCACGTCCTGCCCGGTGGCGATGAACATGGCGGTGACGCCGTTCGCCGCGTGCGGGCCGTTGTAGGCGTTGCCGGCGAGCAGGGCGCCGGCGTTGGAGACCTGCCGCGCGCGGAACAGCGTCTTCGTGTCCACGCGCATGATGCGTTCGAACACCTCGTTCTTGATCACGGCCTCGGCCACGACGCGCCGTCCGCGCGTGCGCAGCGTGTTGATCGCCGAGTGCTTCTTGTCGGTGTCGATGCCGCCGGACAGCATGTACTTCGGATGCAGCGGGTGCGTCGCGCGGATCCACTCGCACGCGGCGAAGGTCGCCTTGCCGGTCATGTTCTGGCCGGCGGCGTCGCCCGTCGTGTAGTTGAAACGCAGGTAGAGCAGGTTGCCCACGGGGTACTGCTCGATCTCGAACAGCTTGCCCACGCGGGTGGTGGATTCGGCCGCCGCCTTGGCGCCGGCGAAGTTCTCCACCAGCCACTCGCCGAAGCCGCGGGCCTCGCGCGCGGTGCGGAACATGAACACCGGCGCCCGCTGCATCGAGCGCTTCACGACCGTGGCCGTGACCCCGCCACACTCGGTCAGCACGCGCATGCCGCGGCTGTAGCTCGCGACCAGCGTGCCTTCGGTGGTGGCGAGCGGCACGTAGAAGTCGCCCTGGGCATGCTCGCCATTGATGCGCAGCGGCCCCGCGAGGCCGATCGGCACCTGCGCCACGCCGATGAAGTTCTCGACGTTGCCGGGCAGCACCGCCGGGTCGAACGA
>JAGVUU010000097.1 GCA_019136105.1 Gammaproteobacteria bacterium | reverse complement strand
GCACCGTCGATATTCGTCGGGTATCCCTTGTCTGGTCGAGGTCGCCCGATGAGGTGTGCGGTGAAATTGGCATCCGTCCGCTTCTGGCCGATAGTGCCCGGTCGCTAATGTCCGTATATGGACCCCACCCCACTTTGCTAGCACACCGTTCTCCGGCGACAAGGTACGACTGCTCACGTATATCCGGCCTCTGTCTGACCTCGATCAGCCGAGGTCGGGCCACGATGGGCTATTCGCGCGTCGGCTCCTCATTGCTTTGTCGGGCTTCGCGCCCGTGGACATTCGCAGGCTACTCCGACGCCGGTTCGACCTGTTCGCCATCCTTCGGGGTGCTCGCAACCGCGGTGATGTTCTCCTCGATCAGTCAGAACGCACGGGCTCAGACCGCCACGTGCTCCGGTTCATAGTTTGTTCCGTGACGCAGCATCGCCCAGGCGACCCGCGCCATCTTGTTGGCGAGGGCGGTTGCTGCCACGTTCGGGTGCGATCGCTCGGCCAGTGCAAGGGCCCAGCGGCTGAGCCGATCGGTCTTGCCTGGCGCTGTTCGTAGCGCCGAGCGCGCTCCGTGGATCAGCAGGGTGCGGACGTACTTGTCGCCGCGCTTGCTGATCCCGAGCCGTCGCTCCTTGCCGCCAGAGCTGTGCTGGCGCGGTGTCAGCCCGAGTGACACGGCCATCTCTCGACCGTTGCGATACTGCCTCGCGTCGCCCACCAGCGCATAAAGCGCCGAGGCAGTCAGCGGGCCGATGCCGCGCAGCTGCTCGAGGCGACCGACCGCTTCATGCTCGCGAACGATCGTCGCGACTTCCTGGTCGAGTTCGCGCACTCGTTCGTCGATCTGCTGCAGGTCACGGTACAAGCCGGCCAGCAGCGATCGGAAGCGTACGGTCAGGCCATTCTCGGCGTCCTCGAGCCACTCGGGTACCGCGCGGCGTAGGGAGCTGATCTGTTGAGGCGCCACCAGACCGTACTCGTAGACGAGTCCACGCAGCTGGTTCGCCTTGGCGGTCCGCTCCCGGATCAGGCTCGAGCGTACGCGATGCACTGCCTGCAGATCCTGCTGCTCGACGGTCTTCACCGCCACGAACCGCATGCTCGGCCGGCTCATCGCCTCGCAGATCGCCTCGGCGTCGTTCGCATCCGTCTTGTTCGTCTTCACGTACGGCTTCACGAACTGCGGGGCGATCAGCTTCACCCGGTAGCCTTTGGACTGCAGCAGTCTCGCCCAGTGATGTGCGCTGCCGCAGGCCTCCATGCCGATCTCGGCGCCGGGTTCGACGTCTTGCTCGAGATCCGAGATCCACCGGCTGCGCTTCAGACGCTTACACCAAGCCGGGCGCTCCGCCCTGTCCACGCCGTGCACCTGGAAGACCTGTTTGGCCAAATCCACACCCACGCGAGTAAGCTCCATGACGACCCCTCCTCATTCCGTGACTGGTTGCTTCACATCTCCAGTCTGGCACTCGATGCCGTAGGTGTGGGGAGGGGTCCATCCCATTGCTTCCCGACGCCGGCCTGCGGAAACGCAGTTCTGCGCCGGCACGCCCAGCTGCAGACTCGTGAAGCCCCGGCGCCAAACGGTCGTCGCAGGAGAAGCCGGAGAATGTCCCCTGTTTACCTGTTCACGCGGTGAGGCGGCGCAGCGCTTCGCGGTATTTCTCGGCCGTTTTCGCGATCACGTCCGCGGGCAGCTTGGGGCCGGGCGCGGTCTTGTTCCAGTCGAGCGTCTCCAGATAGTCGCGCACGAACTGCTTGTCGAACGACGGCGGGCTCGAGCCCGGTGCGTAGGTGTCCACCGGCCAGAAGCGCGACGAGTCGGGCGTGAGCGCCTCGTCGATCAGCACCAGCGTTCCCGCCTCGTCCACGCCGAACTCGAACTTCGTGTCGGCGATGATGATGCCGCGCTCGAGCGCATGCGCCGCCGCGAACTGATAGAGCGCGATGGCCGTGTCGCGCACCTTTGCGGCGAGCGGCGCACCGATCTCGGCCACGATCGCGTCGAACGCCACGTTCTCGTCGTGGTGGCCCTTCGCGGCCTTGGTCGAGGGCGTGAAGATCGGTTGCGGCAGGCGGTCGGCCATGCGAAGCGCCGCCGGCAGCTCGATGCCGCACACATGGCCCGTCGCCTGGTAATCCTTCCAGCCCGAACCGATCAGGTAGCCGCGCACCACGGCCTCGACCGGCAACGCCTTGAGCTTGCGCACCACGATCGCGCGGTCGGCGATCAGCGCGCGTTCGGCGGCATCCGGCACGGCGCGCTCGAGCGGGTAATCGGAGAGGTGGTTCGGCACGATGTGGCGCGTCTTGCCGAACCAGAAGTTCGAGATGCTGGTGAGCACGTGGCCCTTGCCCGGGATCGGGTCGGGCAGCACCACGTCGAACGCGCTGAGGCGATCGGTGGTGACGATCAGCATGTGGCGGTCGTCCACGTCGTAGATGTCGCGGACCTTGCCCTGATGGATGCGCTTGAGGCCGCCCAGGTGCGACTCGTGCATCGGCGGCGAGGGCGTGTTCGGTGCGGTCATGCGAGTGATTCCACGATTCGGGAGGGGCGCGCGCAGCGGGCTGGTAACATAGCGTGCTGCCGCGGGCAGGCAGTGTTGCAGGCGCATTCCCCGACGGTCAAGGACACCATGGGCTGGTACGGCAAGCTGATCGGGGCGGTGCTCGGCGCCATCATCGGGCGCGGATTGCTCGGTGCCATCGTGGGTTTCCTCATCGGGCACCAGTTCGACCGCCAGTCCGCAGGCGCGCGGCGCCGGGGCGGGCTGCCGTCGCGCGACTTCCAGATGCTGTTCTTCCGCGCGACTTTCCAGGTGATGGGGCACGTCGCCAAGGCCGACGGCCGCGTCACCGAGCAGGAGATCGATGCCGCGCGCGCCACCATGCGCCGCTTCTCGCTGGGCGAGGCCGATGTGCGCCGCGCGATCGACCTGTTCACCGAAGGCAAGTCGGCCGACTTCCCGCTCGAGGACGCGTTGGACGAACTCCGGGCGGCATCCGTCGGCCGCGAGGACCTGCGGCGACTGTTCGTGCAGATCCAGCTCGAGGCGGCGTTGTACGGCGGCGGGTTGAGCGCGCCAGCGCGCTCGGTGTTCGCGCGCATCTGCAGCGCGCTCGGCATCTCGGCCATGGAGTTCGCCGCGCTCGAGGCGATGCTGCGCATGCATGCGGGCCGTCCCGGCGGCGGCGCATCGCAGGAGCGTCCCGCGGCCGACCGTCTCGCCGATGCCTACCAGGCACTGGGCGTGCGCCAGGACGCTTCCGACGCCGACGTGACGCTCGCCTATCGCCGCCTGATGAGCCAGAACCACCCCGACAAGCTGGTCGCCAACGGCCTGCCCCAGTCGATGGTCGAGGCCGCCCACGAGCGCACGCGCCAGATCCTCGAGGCCTACGAGATCATCCGGAAACACCGGGGGATGAAGTAGCGCTTCGGCCTGATAGAGTGAAGCATCCCCCGCTGGAGCCCGCCATGCAGTCTCCCTGGATCGCGCCTTCGATTCTCTCGGCCGATTTCGCGCGCCTCGGCGAGGAGGTGCGCAACGTGCTCGGGGCCGGCGCCGACATCGTGCACTTCGACGTGATGGACAACCACTACGTGCCGAACCTCACGATCGGCCCGCTCGTGTGCGAGGCGCTGCGCAAGCACGGCGTCACGGCGCCGATCGACGTGCACCTGATGGTGAAGCCCGTCGACCGCATCGTGCCCGACTTCGCGAAAGCCGGAGCCACCTGGATCACCTTCCACCCCGAGGCGAGCGAGCACGTCGACCGCACCATCGGCCTGATCCGCGAGCACGGTTGCCGCCCGGGCCTGGTGTTGAACCCGGCCACGCCCGTGAACTGGCTCGACCACGTGCTCGACAAGATCGACATGGTGCTGCTCATGTCGGTGAACCCGGGCTTCGGCGGCCAGTCGTTCATTCCGTCGGCGCTGCCCAAGATCACGAAGGTGCGCGAGATGATCGACCGCAGCGGCCGCGAGATCCGCCTCGAGGTGGACGGCGGCGTGAAGGTAGACAACATCGCAGCCGTCGCGGCTGCCGGCGCAGACACGTTCGTCGCCGGCTCGGCGATCTTCGGTGCCAAGGATTACCGCGCGACGATCGCAGCGATGAGGGAAGAGATCAGGAAAGGGAATAGGGAATAGGGAATAGGGAATAGTCAGAAAGAGGAAGGCCGGCAATGCCGGCCTTCTTGCTATTCACTATTCACTAACCGCTATTCACTCACTCGTCGTCGTCCTCGTCCTCGTCGTCTTCATCGACGGTGGTTGCCTTGCGGGCACGCAAGGCGAGCGGTGAGGGCGCGCTGGGCTGGGCGGACATCGCGGCGGCCTTGCCCTTGAGGCGCGGGCGCACGCCGTAGACGACCATCGTCTTGCCACGCGCGGTGAGCAGGCCCTGTTCCTCGAGCACCTTGAGCACGCGGCCCGCCATCTCGCGCGAGCAGCCGACGAGGCGCGACAGCTCCTGCCGGCTCACCTTGATCTGCGTGCCCTCGGGATGCGTCATCGCGTCGGGCTCGTTGCACAGGTCCATGATCGCGTGCGCGACGCGGCCCGTGACGTCCACGAACGCGAGGTCGCCGAGCTTGCGATTGGTGCGGTCGAGGCGGCTCGCGAGCTGCGTCGCGAGCTCGAACAGCAGCGTGGGGCTCTCGGCGGCAATCTGGCGGAAGCGCGGATAGGTCATTTCGGCGAGCTCGCACGCCGTGCGCGTGCGCACCCAGGCACTGCGGGCGGGCTGCTCGTTGAAGAGGCCCATTTCGCCGAAGAACTGGCCCTTGTTCAGGTAGGCCAGCACCATCTCGTTGCCTTCTTCGTCCTCGATGAGGACTTCGACGGAACCCTTGATCACGTAGTAGAGGACGTCGGGAACGTCGCCCGCGTGGATCAGCACCGTCTTCGACGGCACCGTGCGGATGCGGCAATAGCTCAGGAACCGGTTGATCGCCGGGATGTCGCTCAACGGTCGGCCACCTGTCTCCATGCTCCCTGCCCCGTGTGATTTATGTAAAAGCAGGGCGGATTTAATAGCAGAACCGCTGCCGCCGCAAGCACTTACACGCGATAGGCGGTATTCGTCATCAGCTTCGCGGTGCGGCGCATGAGTTCGCGCACCGGTCGCGGCAGGTCACGACCGCCGGCCGCCTTTGCGTCGGAGCCGTGTTTCGCTTCGTCGGCCTGCATCTGCGCGACGATGCGCCGCGAGCGCTCGTCGTCCTCGGGCAGCCCGTTTTCGTGCAGGTGCGACTCGAGGTGCTCGATCACCTGCTTCTCGGTTTCCGCGACGAAGCCGAGACTGTTGCGATCGCCTGCGAGCCCTGCCAGCGCGCCGATCGCGAACGAGCCCGCGTACCACACGGGCGCGAACAGGCTCACGCGGCTGTCGAGCTCCCGCACCCGCTGCTCGCACCATGCGAGGTGGTCGGTCTCGTCACGCGCCGCTTCGAGCAGTGACTGGCGGACCTTCTCGTTGCGGGCCGTCAGGGCCTGCCCGTGGTACAGGGCCTGTGCGGCGATCTCGCCCGCGTGGTTCACCCGCATCAGGCCGGCGGCGTGGCGCCGGGCGGCCGGGTCGTTGACGGTTTCGGGGGCGGAGCCGGCGGGATTGGGCCGTGCAGCCACGTTCGAGGCGGCCACGGTCCGGAGGCCCCGGTCGAACTCCTGGATCAGGCGGTCGAGCAGGCCGAGACGGGGGGTATTCGCGCGCATGGCACTATCTTATATGTGCGTGCGGCGGCTGTCGGGAGGGCGCCGCAGGAACCCCGGGGGGGGCGGGCCGCCCCGGATGCCCGGGACGCCTGGCCGGGGCGGGCCCAAATCGAGGCCCAGAAGGGGTTGGCAAGGCGGGCCCGGGTACAGTAAGATTCGCGGCTCTTTGCAGGACTGACAGGTTCCTAAGGAGCCTTCCGATGAGCACCGTTTTCGCACGCTCCGAGCAGGTTCGGCGCGACTGGTACGTGGTCGACGCGACGGGCAAGACGCTCGGCCGCCTCGCCACCCAGCTCGCCATGCGCCTGCGCGGCAAGCACAAGCCCGAATACACCCCGCACGTGGACACGGGCGACCACATCATCGTTCTCAATGCCGAGAAGATCCGCGTCACGGGCGACAAGCTCACCGACAAGATCTACTACTGGCACACCGGCGCGATCGGCGGCATCAAGAGCAAGGCGCTCGACAAGATGCTGGCCGAGCACCCGGAGCGCGTGATCGAGTTCGCGGTCAAGGGCATGCTGCCCAAGAACCCGCTCGGCCGCGCCATGTTCAAGAAGCTGCACGTGTTCGAGGGTGACAAGCACCCGCACGCCGCGCAGCAGCCCAAGCCGCTCGACCTGTAAGGTTGTCATCGATGCCCGCGAACACCAATTACGGCACCGGCCGCCGCAAGACCTCCACGGCCCGCGTGCACCTGCGTCCCGGCAGCGGCAAGATCCGCATCAACGACCGGACGATCGACGAGTTCTTCGGCCGCGAGACCTCGCGCATGATCGTGCGCCAGCCGCTCGAGGCGGTGCAGATGGCCGACCGCTTCGACGTCGAAGTGAACGTCGACGGCGGTGGCATCACCGGCCAGGCCGGCGCCATCCGCCACGGCCTCACGCGCGCGCTCATCGACTACGATGAGACGCTGCGCAAGACGCTGCGCGTCGCCGGCTTCGTCACGCGCGACGCCCGCGAGGTCGAGCGCAAGAAGGTCGGCTTCCGCAAGGCGCGTCGCGGCACGCAGTTCTCGAAGCGCTAACCCTTTTGGGGGATCGTCTAGCGGTAGGACTACGGACTCTGACTCCGTCAACCTAGGTTCGAATCCTAGTCCCCCAGCCAAAAACACGAAGGGCCCGCGCGAGCGGGCCCTTTCGTTTGTGGCGCGCATTTGCGTGGTCCGAGCAGACCACGGATATACTTCCCCGGGGCAGAAGGCCGGCCGAACCGGCCAACGTTCAGGGGGGCACCATGCGACGTCTACTGCTCGCCGTCATCGCACTGCTC
>JAGVUU010000053.1 GCA_019136105.1 Gammaproteobacteria bacterium | reverse complement strand
AAGAGGCCGTCGAGGCCACGCAGGAAGCTGCTGCTGACGCCGCCGCCGCCGCTGGCGAGGCTGCCGACGCCGCTGCCGACGCTGCCGCCGCCGCTGGCGAGGCTGCCACGGACGCCGCCGCTGCCGCTGGCGAAGTCGCCGCCGACGCCGCTGCCGACGCCGCCGCCGCTGCCGGTGACGCCGCCGCTGCCGCTGGTGACGCCGCCGCTGCTGCCGGTGAGGCCGCCCAGGAAGCCGGCGCTGCCGTGCAGGAAGCCACGAAGTAATTCGGGCTTCAGCCTAGGCTGAACGGACGGGCGGGTTCCTCACGGGGCCCGCCCGTTCTTGCTTAAGAACCGTGCCCGTCACGCTGCGAGACGCCCGCGACTCACCTGCGGACCGCGAATGGATCCGCACGGTGTACCGTGACTACCTGTCCGAGCTCTCCGCCTCCAAGTCGGGGCTGTTCCCGGCGCTCGGCGAGTGGCCGGCACGCGAGGACGAATTCCTCGCCGGCTGGTTCAACGATCCCTCCGCTCGACCCTTCGTGATCCTCGCCGACGGCCAGCGGGCCGGCTTCGCGCTGGTGGCCCGTCCCCCGGAGTTTCCGCGCCGCACGGCCGATTACCGCATGGCCGAGTTCTTCGTGGTGGGCGAGGCGCGCCGCCGTGGCGTGGGCGCCGGCGCGGCCACGCTGCTCTTCACGCGATTCGCCGGACAGTGGGAGGTGGTGGAGGACGAATACAACCGTCCGGCCCTCGCCTTCTGGCGCCGGGTGATCGGGCGTCACTGTGGCGGCCGCTACATCGAGACTCGCGAGGCCGGCGAAGTCTCCCACCGATTCACGACAACGCCGCCGCGCGCGCCGGCGGACTGATCCCTCATCGTCAGGTACTGCGCCGGCTGGTCCGCGCGGCAGGTGGCGGCTGGGCGAGACCGAGCGTGCGCGCGAGGTAGCGGCCCGTGTGCGACGCGGGCTCCCTCGCCAGGTCCTCCGGCGTGCCCGCCGCCACGATCCGTCCGCCGCCGTCGCCGCCCTCGGGACCGAGGTCGATCACCCAGTCGGCCGTCTTGATCACGTCGAGGTTGTGCTCGATCACCACGATGGTGTTGCCCTCGTCGCGCAGGCGCTGCAGCACCGCGAGCAACTGCTCGATGTCGTGGAAGTGCAGGCCCGTGGTCGGCTCGTCGAGGATGTAGAGCGTGCGGCCGGTGGAGCGCTTGGCGAGCTCGCGGGCGAGCTTGACGCGCTGCGCCTCGCCACCGGACAGCGTGGTGGCGTTCTGGCCGAGGCGCACGTACGAGAGGCCCACGTCGAGCAGCGTCGTGAGCTTCGACTGCAGGGCCGGCACGTTGCGGAAGAACGTCGCCGCGTCCTCCACGGTCATCTCGAGGACTTCGTGGATGTTGCGGCCCTTGTAGCGGATCTCGAGCGTCTCGCGGTTGTAGCGCATCCCGCGGCACGCATCGCAGGTCACGTAGGCGTCGGGAAGGAAGTGCATCTCGACCCGGATGACGCCGTCGCCTTCGCACGATTCGCAGCGGCCGCCGCGCACGTTGAAGCTGAAGCGCCCCGGGTCGTAGCCGCGCGCACGGGCCTCGGGCACCTCGGCGAACAGTTCGCGGATCGGCCCGAACAGCCCCGTGTACGTGGCCGGGTTCGAACGCGGCGTGCGGCCGATCGGGCTCTGGTCGATGTCGATGACGCGGTCGATCTGCTCGAGGCCTTCCACCGCGCGACAGGGTGCAGCATCGCCCGCCGACTCCTGCAGCGTCGCGGCGACGTGGCGGTAGAGCGTGTCCACCACCAGTGTCGACTTGCCCGAGCCCGACACCCCCGTAACGCAGGTGAGCAGGCCGAGCGGGATCTCGGCCGTCACGTCGCGCAGGTTGTTGCCGGTGGCACCCACGATGCGCAACGACCGCCCGCGCTGTGCCGGCGTGCGCACCGGCGGTACCGGGATGCGCCTGCGGCCGCTCAGGTACTGGCCGGTGAGCGAGTCGGGCGCGGCCTCGACCTCGGCCGGCGTACCCTGCGCAACCACGCGGCCGCCGTGGATGCCGGCGCCGGGCCCGAGGTCCACCACGTAATCGGCCTGCCGGATGGCGTCCTCGTCGTGCTCCACCACCAGCACGGTGTTGCCGAGGTCGCGCAGGCGCGTGAGCGTGTCGAGCAGTCGCTGGTTATCGCGCTGGTGCAGGCCGATCGACGGCTCGTCGAGTATGTACATCACGCCCACGAGGCCCGAGCCGATCTGGCTCGCGAGCCGGATGCGCTGCGCCTCGCCGCCCGAGAGCGTCTCAGCGCTGCGGTCGAGCGAGAGGTAGTCGAGGCCCACGTCGACCAGGAAGGTGATGCGGTCGCTGATCTCGCGCACGAGGCGGCGCGCGATCTCGCCGCGCCAGCCTTCGACCTCGAGCGAGGTGAAGAACCGCAGCGCCTCGGCGATCGGCAGCGCCGTGAGCTGCGGCAGCGTGCGTCCGCCGACGAACACGTTGCGGGCGGCGAGGTTGAGCCTGCTGCCGCCGCAGTCGGCGCAGGCGCGGGTGCCGCGGTAGCGGGCGAGTTCCTCGCGCACCGTGGCCGACTCGGTCTCCCGGTAGCGGCGCTCGAGGTTCGGCAGGATGCCTTCCCAGGGATGGCTGCGCTTCGCGCTGCCGCCGCGCGCGTCGAAGTAGCGGAACTCGATGCGCTCGTCGCCGCTGCCGTGCAGCAGCACGTGGCGCACCGCCTCGGGCAGGTCACCCCAGGGCGTCTCGATGTCGAAGCGGTAATGGCGCGCCAGCGCCTGGATCAGCTGGAAATAGTAGGCGTTGCGGCGGTCCCAGCCGCGCACCGCGCCGCCGGCGAGCGACAGGGCCGGATTCACGACGACGCGCGCCGGATCGAAGTATTCCTGCACGCCGAGCCCGCCGCAGGTGCCGCACGCTCCCGTCGGGTTGTTGAACGAGAACAGCCTCGGCTCGAGGCTTGCCAGGCTGTAGCCGCACGCCGTGCAGGCGTAGCGGTTCGAGAAGACCAGGGGCGCGCGCCGCGGCTCGTCCTGGAACGCCACGCGCGCGACGCCCTGGGAGAGGGCCAGCGCGGTCTCGAACGACTCGGCCAGGCGCTGAGACGCGTCGGGACGCACGCGCAGCCGATCCACGACCGCGTCGACCGAGTGCCGCCGCCGGGCATCGAGCGGCGGGACGGCGTCGAGTTCGACGAGCGCGCCGTCGACGAACGCGCGCACGAACCCCTGCGAGCGCAGGTGCTCGAAGGCTTCGGCGTGCTCGCCCTTGCGGTCCTGGACCACCGGGCCGAGGAGCAGCACGGCCGTGCCCTCGGGCAGCGCCAGCACCTGGTCCACCATCTGGCTCACCGACTGCGCGGCGAGGTCCTGCCCGTGCTCGGGGCAGCGGGGCTGGCCGGCGCGCGCGAACAGCACGCGCAGGTAGTCGTACACCTCGGTGACCGTCCCCACCGTGGAGCGCGGGTTGTGCGAGGTGGCCTTCTGCTCGATCGCGATCGCGGGCGAGAGGCCCTCGATGTGGTCGACGTCGGGCTTCTCCATCACCGAGAGGAACTGCCGCGCATACGCGGAGAGCGACTCGACGTAGCGCCGCTGGCCCTCGGCGTAGATCGTGTCGAACGCGAGCGACGACTTGCCCGACCCCGACAGGCCCGTGACCACCACCAGGCGGTCGCGTGGCAGGTCGAGGTCGATGCCCTGCAGGTTGTGCGTGCGCGCACCGCGAATGCGTATGACGTCCATGGCGTAGGGCCGGTTTCGGGCGGCTGACGGCGAGCCTGCTAATATAGGCCCAGCTTTCGAGGCAAAGCCAATCCGAACCAAACATTCCCAACCTAAGCCGGCGCTCTCGCCGCAGGAGCGCCGCTCGGTCGGTGCGCTTGCGGCGATCTACGCCACGCGCATGCTCGGGCTGTTCCTGCTGCTGCCCGTGCTGGCGCTGCATGCGCGCGAGCTGCCGGACTACACGCCGGTGCTGCTCGGGCTCGCGATGGGCGCCTACGGCCTCACCCAGGCGCTGCTGCAGATTCCGTTCGGGCGCTGGTCCGACCGTTTCGGCCGCAAGCCGGTCATCGCCGTCGGACTCGCCCTGTTCGCAGCCGGGTCACTGATCGGCGCGCTGGCGCAGACGGTGGCCATGCTGGCCGTCGCGCGCTCCCTGCAGGGTGCTGGCGCGGTCTCCGCGGCGGTGTCGGCGCTGCTGGCGGACCTGACCCGCCCGGAGGTGCGCACGCGCGCCATGGCCGTGATTGGCGCCAGCATCGGCCTGTCGTTCGTGCTTGCGCTGGTGCTTGCCCCGGTGCTCGATGCGGCGATCGGCGTGCCCGGCATCTTCACACTCATGCTGGTGATGGCGATCAGTGGCCTGGCGCTGCTCGGCTTCGCGGTGCCCGCCGAGCCGCCGCGCACGGGCGGCAACGAGTCGCGCTCCCTCGCCGGGCTGCTCGAACTTGCGCGCCGCCCGGCGCTGATGCCGCTCTACGCCGGCGTGTTCGCGCTGCACTTCATCATGACCGCCACGTTCCTGTCGGTGCCGCAGGCGCTGGTGACCGACCTCGGTATTGCCAGCGCCGGCCACTGGAAGGTGTACCTGGGCGTGTTCGTGGCCTCGCTGGCCGGCACGATCCCCCTGATCCTTGCCACGGAGCGCAGCCGGCGAGGCCCCGCGCTGTTCGTGCTGGCGATCCTCGCCGTTGCCGCCGCGCAGGCGTTGCTCGGTATCGACCACCAGCACCTGTGGGTCGTATTGGGCGGACTGACGCTGTTCTTTGCAGGCTTCAATTACCTCGAGGCGCGGCTGCCGGCCCAGCTCACCCTGGCAGCCCCCGGCCACGAGCGCGGCGCGGCGCTCGGCATCTTCGCCACCGCGCAGTTTTTCGGCGCGTTCCTCGGCGGCGCGCTCGGCGGGGTGCTGCTCGGCCGCTTCGGCCTGGCCGGCGTCTTCTGGGGCAGCGCGGTCGTGGCGTTGGGCTGGGCGACGGTGGCCGCCGGCACCCGCCGGGCCGCCGCGAATCGACACGAACACGGCTGATTTCCATTTAGCGCCGGGCGGGCCCGGTGCCTTAAGATCACGTCATTCATCACGCGGATACATCCCATGGCACGCGGAATCAACAAAGTCATCCTGGTCGGCAACCTCGGCAAGGATCCCGAGACGCGCTATATGCCGAGCGGCAAGGCCGTCACCAATTTCAGCATCGCCACCTCGGAGAGCTGGAAGGACAAGCAGACCGGCGAGCAGAAAGAGCAGACGGAGTGGCACAACATCGTCATGTACGACCGTCTCGCCGAGATCGCCGCCGAGTACCTGCGCAAGGGCTCGCAGGTGTACGTCGAGGGCAAGCTGCGCACGCGCAAGTGGCAGGACAAGGAAGGCCGCGACCGCTACACCACCGAGATCATCTGCAACGAGATGCAGATGCTCGGCGGCCGCGCGGGCGGCGGCATGGGCACCGAGTCACGCTCCGAGCCGCGCGCTGCGGCGCCGGCTGAGCGGGGCGGTGGCGCGCCCTCACAGTCGAGCAGCACCGAGTTCGACGACGACATCCCGTTCTAGAGACTATATCTTTAGAACTGTCTAGTTCTTATTCCAGAAAGCCCTTGTAACTGAGGGCTTTTCTGTATCTGTGGCTTCTACGGGTTGTCTAGGAAAGAACTTCTAGTGTTACGCTTCCGGGAACAGGAGAGAAAGGGCTGCTCATGTATCCGCTTTCGACACTGGTACGTCGAGATGGCGAACGGGTTCCGATGCTTCTGGACGGGTCGGGCCTGCCACTGTTTTTCCCTACGCTCTATGCCACTGCCAAGCTCCGGAACTCAGGGGCAGCGGTCAACACGATCAAGAACAAGCTGACTGACATCCTGGTCCTGCTGCGGTGGGAAGCGTCGGTGGGCCGGGATCTCATTGCAGAGTTCTCCCGTGGCGAATTCCTGACTCAGCCGGACGTCATGGCGCTGAGAGACTTCGCATCTCTCGACATGCGGGAGATCGGGACGGCGCCGGCATATCTCAGGAAGGCCTCTGGGAGCCCCTCAGAGGCCCGCATAGCGCACATCACACCCGCCCCGACCGTCAGCGCCTCACAGCACTACAACCGGCTCAGCACGATTGCAGACTACCTGGGGTTCGTGGCCTCGACGGTGACGCAGCATCGCGACTCGACCGAGGACACCGCGCGCATCGAGAAGATGACGAAGATCATCCTCTCGCACCGCCCGCGAGGCCGTCGGAGGTTCACGGAGAGTGCGTCTCGCATGAAGTCACCATCTCCGGAGCTGGTCGACCGCTTCATGGATGTCGCGAGGATTGATCACCCAGACAACCCCTTTCGATCACCGGGCGTTCGGCTACGCAACGCGATCCTTTTCGGATTGCTCCGGTGCAGTGGCATGCGAAGAGGCGAACTGCTCAGTCTAAAGGTCGATCAGTTCGACTTCGGCGAAGAGCCGCTCGTATGGGTGCGCCGAAATCAGGACGACCCGACTGACCCGAGGCCTGACCAGCCGGCGAGCAAGACCAAGGAACGCCCGCTGCCACTACCGCACGATCTCGCTGAACAGATTCACGACTACATCTTGAGCCATCGCGCGAAGGTCGCCCCGGCCCGCAAGCACGGTTACCTGCTGGTCTCCCACCAACGGGGAAAGACCTATGGTCGACCCCTGTCGCTCAGCGCGGTTAGTAATCAGATCGTGCCGGCCATGCGGGCCGTGCACCCGGACTTCAAAGCAATCCACCCCCATGCCTTCCGGCATCACTTCAACTATGAACTCTCAGTAGGCGTCGACCAGCGAAACGAGCGAGCGCGCTCCGGTGAGCTGGGCCAGGCGCCGATCAGCGAGGCACGCGAACTAGACCTGCGCGCGCAGTTAAACGGTCACACGAACCGCCGGTCGGGTGATCCCTATAACGAATGCCACCGTCGCGAGGTCAGCGATCGGGCGGCCCGGCAGGTGCAGGCAGGCATCGCCGGCAATAGCCCGCTGAACCGAGATAAGGATGCATAGCTCGACATTACCCCCCGGTGCGCGCCATGCGCACACATCTGCTCGCC
>JAGVUU010000083.1 GCA_019136105.1 Gammaproteobacteria bacterium | reverse complement strand
TGATTGGTGATTGGTGATTGGTGAATGGTGAATGGTGGCGCAGAGGGTAGTAGCCAGCTTCCGGCCATTCACAATTCACCAGTCACCATTCACTTCCCAGGCGCCGCCGGACTTGGTCGCGAGCCGGCGGCATTGTTGTCGTTAATTGGAGTCAACCATGAAGACCTCTTTCGAACTCGCCGCCGAGTTCCGTGACGCCGAGGGCAAAGGTGCGAGCCGCCGCCTGCGTCGCGTGAACAAGGTGCCCGCCATCCTCTACGGTGGCCACCGTGAGCCGCGCGCCCTGGCGCTCGACCACACCAAGCTCATGCTGATGCTGGAAAATGAGCGGTTCTACTCGACCATCATCAACATCCGCGTCGGCGACGTGACCCAGGCTGCCGTGCTGAAGGACGTGCAGCGTCACCCGGCGAAGAACGCCGTGCTGCACGTCGACCTGCAGCGCGTGCTCGAGGACGAGAAGATCCGCATCAGCATCCCGCTGCACTTCCAGGGCGCGGCCGGTTCGCCGGGCGTCAAGGCGGGCGGCCTCGTCTCGCACCTGCGCAACGAGGTCGAAGTCTCGTGCCTGCCGAAGGACCTGCCGGAGTACATAGACGTGGACCTGTCGGGCCTCGGCATGAACCAGATGCTCTACCTCGCCGACCTGAAGGTGCCGGAAGGCGTCGAGATCCTCGAACTGAGCCACGGCCGCAACTCGCCGGTGGTGTCGATCCACCACGCGCGGGCCGAGGAGGTCGAGACGCCGGCGGCGGAAGCTGCCGCGGGTGCGGCTGCGGCTCCGGCTGCGGCGGCTCCTGCTGCGGCAGCGAAGCCGGCCGCCGAGGCGAAGAAGGAAGCCAAGAAGTAACCGGCCTGCGGGCCGGGGGATGCGGGCCGCCCTCCGGGGCGGCCCGGTCTTTTTCGGGACACCACCATGGCGGGCACACCGCTCTCGATCATCGTCGGACTCGGCAATCCCGGGCCCGAGCACCAGCTCACCCGCCACAACGCCGGGTTCTGGTTCGTCGACGCGCTCGCGCGGGCGCAGGGCGCGCAGTTCCGTTCGCACTCGCGCTACCACGGCGAGGTCTGCCGGGCGACGCTCGATGGCCGCGAGCTCGTGCTGCTCAAACCGCACACGTACATGAACCGCAGCGGGCTCGCCGTGCGTGCGCTGCTCGACTACGTCAAGGTCCCGGTCGGCGAGGTGCTGGTGGTGCACGACGAACTCGACCTGCCGCCCGGCACGGCACGCTTCAAGCTCGGCGGCGGCCATGGCGGCCACAACGGCCTGCGCGACACGATCACGCACTGCGGCGCCGATTTCTGGCGGCTGCGCCTCGGCATCGGCCACCCGGGCGACCGTTCGCAGGTGATCGACTATGTGCTGCAGCGGGCATCGCGCGCCGACGAGGACGCGATCATCTCGAGCATCGGTACGTCACTCGACGCGCTGTCGATCTTCGTGCGCGACGGGGCCGAGAAGGCCATGAACGCCCTGCATACGCAGGGGAAGTGATCAGCAATGGGCATCAAGTGCGGAATCGTCGGCCTGCCGAACGTCGGCAAGTCCACGCTCTTCAACGCGGTCACGCAGGCGCAGAACGCCGCGGCCGCCAACTATCCCTTCTGCACCATCGACCCGAACGTGGGCGTGGTGCCGGTGCCCGACCTGCGCCTCAAGGTGCTGGCGGACATCGTGAAGCCCGAGAAGGTGATCCCCACGACGGTGGAGTTCGTCGACATCGCCGGCCTCGTCGCCGGTGCGTCGAAGGGCGAAGGCCTCGGCAACAAGTTCCTCGCGCACATCCGTGAGACCGACGCGATCGCGCAGGTGGTGCGCTGCTTCGTGAACGACGACATCGTGCACGTGGCGGGGCGCATCGACCCGATCGCCGACATCGAGGTGATCAACACCGAGCTCGCGCTCGCCGACCTCGAGACCGTCGAACGCGGCCTGCAGCGCGCCGAGAAGGCGTCCAAGGCGGGCGACAAGGACGCCATCCGCCAGCGCGACCTGCTGAAGCGCGTGCGCGCGCACGTCGATGCCGGCCGGCCGGTGCGCACGCTCGAGATGGACCCGGCGGAACGCCCGCTGCTGCGCGAACTGCACCTGATCACGGCCAAGCCGCTCATGTACGTGGCGAACGTGGCCGAGAACGGCTTCAAGGACAACCCTTACCTCGCCGCAGTCGAGAAGCGTGCTGCGGAAGAGGGCGCGGACGTGGTCCCGGTGTGTGCCGCGATCGAGTCCGAGATCGCCCAGCTCGAGCCGGACGAACGGCTCGCGTTCCTCGAGGAACTCGGCCTGCACGAGCCCGGCCTCGACCGCGTGATCCGCGCGGCCTATCACCTGCTCGGGCTCCTGACGTTCTTCACGGCCGGCGTGAAGGAAGTGCGGGCGTGGACGACCCATCCGGGTGCCCACGCCCCGCAGGCGGCCGGCGAGATCCACACCGATTTCGAGAAGGGCTTCATCCGCGCCGAGGTGATCTCCTACGACGACTTCGTCGCCTGCAAGGGCGAGCAGGGCGCCAAGGAGGCCGGCAAGATGCGGCTCGAGGGCAAGGAATACGTCGTCCGTGAGGGCGACGTGATGCACTTCCGGTTCAACGTCTGAGCCTTGACTCCCCCTGCCTGCGCCCGGAAAATCTCGGCCCCCTCGTGGTGAGGTAGCTCAGACGGTTAGAGCGAGGGATTCATAACCCCTAGGTCGGGAGTTCGATTCTCCCCCTCACCACCACCTTTCCCCCGGCCGCGGCGGGGCCGGTCACCCGGCCGTGGCGCCGCAGAATGCCCTACACTGTGCCCCGCGCGGCCCGACGGGTCGCGCCGACAACGGCAACAGTGGGCACACCGCATGGATAATCTTCTCGTGATGTTGGGGCGGCTTGCCGGCATCGCCGGCGCCGTGCTCTGCCTGGTGGCAGGGGTCGCCCGCATCCTCGGCCACTTCTACATCGGCGGCTTCTCGGCTGCCGCGCTGCTGCAGGGCGGCATGGGTGGGCTGCTGATCGGCTGCTTCCTGCTGCTGCTCGCTACGCACCAGCGCGACTGACCCAGGCACACGGGCTTCCGCATGTCGGCAGACACCGATTCCAGGCTCGCCAACCGCATCCTGCTCGGGCTCGCGCTGGGAGCCGTCGCCGGCGTGATCGTGCTCGCCATCGGCAGCGCGGCGCCGGCCGTCCTCGACGGCGCGCGATGGTTCGCCACGACGATCTGCGATCCGCTCGGCCAGGTGTTCCTGCGCATGCTGTTCTTCGTCGTGATCCCGCTGGTGTTCGCATCGCTCGCGAGCGGCGTGGTGCAGCTGGGCGAACTCGCCGACCTCGGTCCGCTCGCCGGCCGCACGTTCACGCTCTTCTTCATGAACATGGCGATCGCCGCGGCCCTCGGGCTCGTCATGATGAACGTGCTGCAGCCGGGCAACCGGCTCGACGAGGAAACCTCCGCGCGTCTGATCCAGGAGTACAGCGGGCAGGCGCAGCAGCACGTGGCGAAGAGCGCCGAGCGGCCGGCGATGACGCCTGCAACGGTCGTCGAGATGTTCATGCCGCGCAACCTGTTCGGTGCGTTCGTCGGCAACCAGCGCAACATGCTCGGCGACGTGCTGCCGCTGATCCTGTTCGCGATCTTCGTCGGCGCGGCGGGGTTGAAACTGCCGCCGGAGCGGCGCCAGCGATTCCAGGATGGCCTCGAGACGGTCAACCAGCTGATGACCGGCATCGTGCACTTCGCGCTCAAGCTCGCGCCCTACGCGGTGCCGGCGATGATCTTCAGCGTGGTCGTGAAGGTGGGCTTCGACATCATCATCGCGCTCGGGTTGTTCGTGTTCGGCTGCGTCTCGATGCTGCTGCTGCACCTCTTCGGCACGATGTCGCTGTGGCTCAAGTTCCTCGCGCAGCGCAGCCCGGCCGAGTTCTTCCGCGAGATCAAGGACGTGCTGGTCACGGCCTTTTCGACGAGTTCGAGCAGCGCGACCCTGCCCGCCGCGCTGGCGGCGGCCCGCGAGCGCCTGGGCGTGTCGCCCTCGACGGCTGGCTTCGTGCTGCCGCTCGGCACCACCATGAACATGAGCGGCACGGCCCTGTTCGAGGGTTGCGTTGTGCTGTTCGTCGCGCAGGTGTTCGGCGTCCACCTGGATCTCGCGCAGCAGGTGACGCTGGTGCTGCTGTCCGTGCTGAGCGCCGTGGCGGTGGCCGCGATCCCGGGCGGATCGCTGCCGCTCATCGCCGGCCTGCTCGCGACGTTCGGCATCCCGCCCGAGGGCATCGGCATCGTCATCGGCGTGGACCGCATCCTCGACATGACGCGCACCATGACCAATGTCGGTTCGGATGTGGTCACTACAGTGGTGGTGGACGCGCGCCAGAAAGCCGCCGGACGCGCCTGACTTTCAGGGCGCCACGCCAGGATAAGTAGAACCCGCGACCCACGCGGGCCCGGCGCGTGGCTCGCCGGGCGTATCCTTGGGCCTGGAGCGGCGGGTTCCCGTCGCCAGGAGGTGCCCATGGACGCACTCCGCAACATCCTCGTCCTGATGGAGCCCGGCAGCGAGGTCCAGCCCGCGTTCGATGCGGCGCTGACGCTTGCGCAGCGCTTCGGCGCGCGCCTCGAGCTCCTGATGAGCGACTACCAGGACCTGCACGCCGCGTATTTCGCGCCTCCCTCGGCGACGGTGCAGGAATTCCACGATGCCGTGATGTCCGCGCACCGCGCCGTGCTCGAGAGCTACGTCAGGCGCGCCGAGGCGGCGGGCGTGCCGGCCATCTGCGAGGCGCTGTGGGGCACGCCGTTCCACGAGATCGTGCTCGGCCGCGTGGCGGCGACGCAGCCGGACCTCGTCGTGAAGCACAGCGTCCATCACAACCGCATCGAACGCACGCTCTTCACGGGTTCCGACTGGCACCTGATTCGCGAGAGCCCGGTGCCGCTGCTGCTGGTGAAGGCACCGGAGCGGCTGGTGGGCGCGAGGATGCTGGTCTGCGTGGACCCGCTGCACGCACACGACAAACCGGCCGCCCTCGACCACCGGCTGCTGCGCACCGCGGCGTTTCTGGCGGGTCCACTCGCGGGTGAGGTGCACGCACTGCACGTGTTCTCGATCCCGACGCCGGTGACGGTCGTCGGTGACGCGTACATCGCGGCCGCGACCGTGCCACCGCCTGAAGCGACGGTGGCCGCCGCGACGGCGGCGTTCCGCCAGTTGATGGCCGTGCACTCGCTGCCTGAATCGCGCGCGCATCTCAAGGTAGGCGCGCCGGCGCGGGACATCCTCACCGAGGTCCGGGAGCTCGACGCCGGGCTCGTGATCATGGGCGCGGTGTCGCGCGGGCGGCTCGACCGCTGGTTCGTCGGCAACACGGCCGAGGCGGTGCTCGACAAGCTCGGTTGCAACGTCTGGGTCGAGAAGCCGCGCGCCGGCTGAGCGGGGTTCAGCGGACGGCCAGCGTGGCCAACGCCGAGGTGGCTGCCGCAACCGCGGACCTGTCGCTGGTATCGACGTTGACGACGTGTCGCAGCTCGTCGCCGCCGAACGCCTCCCAATACGAGGGCTGCCGCGCAAGCACGTCGAGTCCTGCCTCCGAGGCGTCACTGCCGGAGGCAGCACGTGCGCTCACCCGCTCACGGAGAACTGCTTCGGGTGCGTGGCAGTGCACGATGGCAAAAGGCACGTTCTTTTGCCGTGCGAGCGTGAGGAAGCTCTGCCTTTCGTGGCTCCGCAGGAATGCCGCGTCGACGATCGTCGGCTCGCCGCCCGCGAGTGACGCGGCCGCGCAGTCGTGTAGCCGGCGGTAAGTCCGCTCGTTGAACTCCAGCGTGTAGATGCCGGCATCCGGTGGCGATCGTGAGTCTTCGTGTGCCGCGAGTCCCGCCAGCCGTTTGCGCTCGACGTCCGAGCGAAGGTGCAGTGCGTCCAGGTGCGCGGCGAGCCTGCGCGCGAGCCACGTCTTGCCCGAACCGGACAGCCCACAGGTGATGAGCAGCACCGGCCTGCGGCCGGCGACGCGCGCCGCGGCCCAGTCGAGGTAGCGCCGGCAGTCGGTGACAGCCGCGGCCCGTGCTGGCGACCCCGCTTCGAGCTGCAGCGCGCGCAAGGCGTCGACCTTTGCGCGCACCAGGGCGCGATACGCCTCGTAGTAGGGCAACAACGGCAGGCCCGCCCAGTCGCCGGAGGTGTCCGCCCATGCCTGCAGCACCGCGCGCCGCAAATCCACGTGACCGCGCTCCGCGAGGTCCATCGTGAGGAACGCGATGTCGTTGATCACGTCGATGAAGCGCAGTCCCGGCTCGAACTCGATGCCGTCGAATGGCGTCAGAGCGCCCGCCCAGCGCACGACGTTGCCGCAATGCAGGTCGCCGTGACACTCGCGCACCCGGCCGGTTTCCCGTCGTTCGTCCATGAGCGGGCGCAGGTCGCGGTGCAGGGCAGCGATGCGCGACTCCAGTGCCGCCAACTGCGACGCCCATCCGGCGCCTTCGGGAAGCGCGCGCAGTTCGGTGAAGTTGTCCATCGCCACCCGGTGCACGGTCTCTGCGCGACCATGAGCCGAGCCGGCGGGGGCGGGTGCCGCCGCGGCATGGAAGCGCGCGATGCCGGTCCCGAGTGCGGCGACGTCGTCGGGCGTGACGGACCGTGCGGCGAGCAGTGCAGACAGCTCGTCCGCAGGCGAGAACTGGCGCATGCGCACCGCGTACTCGAGCGGTGTGCTGCCGTCGTCGATGCGCGGACGCCCGGGTGCTCCGCCGATGGCGCTGACGCCAAGGTACAGCCCGGGAGCGAGGCGGCGGTTCAGCCGCAGCTCTTCCTCGCACAGCCGGCGCCGCCGTTCCAGCGTCGAATAATCGAGGAAGCTCAGCTTGATCGGCTTCTTGATCTTGTAGGCGAACTCGCCGGTGAGCACCACCCACGAGATGTGGGTCTCCGCGACGCGAATCGGCTGGCTGACGGCGTGCAGGTAGGCATCCGGGCGCCGCAGGGCCGCAATCAGGGCCCGTGCCGATTCCATGGGCGCCGCCGCGGTCACGGAAACTCCCGGTCGACGCGCTCGGCCAGGGCACGCAGTCCCAGCGATATCCGGGGCTCGAGCGGTTCGGGATCCTCGAGGCGCCGACATCGATGGGGGAGGGTTTCCAACTCGCGGCGCGCGTGGTCCCGGGCCTCGTCGAGCGACGGTCGTGGAAGCCGCCGGCCGTCGCGCATCACCGGCTGCAGCAACGGCGTGCCCGGCAACGGTTCGTCCACGAGCCCGATCGTGTCGCGGACGATGCGGCCGGCAGCGTCGTACTCGCGGTACACCTGCTTGCGGCCGGGCCAGGTCGCCTTGCCGGCCGACCGCTTGCGCCGCGGGCGGCCGTCGTACTCCTTGATCTTGTAGACGCAAT